>JAZUHV010000171.1:0-3365 GCA_045641925.1 Butyrivibrio sp. | reverse complement strand
TGTAAAAACGATCTTCAATTTCCTTTTCATTGCCTGCAATGCTTGCTAATTCAGCTCTTGTTTCCTCTGAAAAGTAAGAATCGTTACACCACTTCTCATAAGTTTCCATGTAAGACATAGTTGTACTTCCTTTCTGATTTTAACTCAAATTCTAGTTCAATATAGCACGATTGCTCTTATCATGCAACAAGCGAAACTACTGAAATATATTTGAAAACAAACCTTTTTGAACCTCCATAATTCGTTCTAGGGCCACATTTTCAAGATCAGTCTTTTTCGTTGTTGGAATTTTTTGTAAGGCGTCCCAAACACCTTGTGCATATGCTTTACCTAACTTCTTCGTAAAAAAATAGCACCATTTCACAACGCATCCCGTCAGTATTGGGAAAGCGTTTAATAGCAACTGCCACCCTGGCATATTCTTGTAAAGCGTCAGTAATGTATTTTTCGCAGCAAGTCTTACCTTAAAGGCATTATGTTGGGAGCCGGTAGTGGCACTGCCCACATGTAACACTTTTGCCCTTGGAACCAATAAATTGCGATAGCCCTGCAGTCTGGCACGATACCCCAAATCCACATCCTCTAAATATGCAAAGTACGTTTCATCAAATCCGCCAAGACTCATTACCATACTTCTACGGTAAATGGCAGCACCCGCACATGCAGAGAAAATTTCCTGTTCCGTGGAACGGATATGTCTGGCGGACTGCCCCTTCCGTCTGGTCCTTGCCCAACCAAGAATGTTCAGATAATCACCCGCGTTATCCACACGTCTGCGATCTTGCATCTGTAGCATTAATGCCTGTGCCGAAAAGACTTTCGGTTGTCCTCTCATTACATGCACCAGCTCTTCCACCATATGGTGCCCCGCAATGGTATCATTATTTAATAAAAGAACATATTCTGTTGTAGCGGTTCTGATACCATCGTTGACAGCCTTTGCAAAGCCCTGATTCTCAGGATTGCATATCGTTGTGATGAATAATCTGCCAGCATATTGCTCTGCCAGTTCCACGCTCCCGTCATCTGAGCCATTATCTACGAGGATAATTTCAAAATCCTGCCAGGTCTGTCTTAAAAGGGAATCCAGGCAATCCTTCAAAACCGTTTTTCCATTATAATTTGGAATGACAATTGTAACTTGATTCATATTATTTAACGGTGATTGTTACGTTTGGTTCGTAAACCATCTTCAAATTTTTACTCCATTCAGCCTTACGGTTCACATGCTTTGAAACATTCTTTGCCAGAGAGTCCAGCAAATTCTTACGAATCAGTATGCCCTCACAGGGTGCAACATCCACATCCATTGAGGTTACTACAATCTGATACGGGCCATGATACCAGGCCGGCTGACCATTGAGCACAGGTGTATGACCTTTACCAGCTCTTGCCACGCCATGATACAAAAGTTTACCGCCCTTGATTTGCTTAGGCACTACCAAATCCGCACCACAAATGCAGGCACGGCTAATCAGCTGTGCTACATCTCCGGACGTAACTTCCATATATTCCGGAAGTATCATAACATAATCCACCGATTCCGGTGCATTTTCACGTGCATTGCTAACCAAACTGTAATTCATGGAAATTGGTTCTCCTGGAAGGATGCGATAATAGCCAAGATTCCGATCCTCTTTAACACGAAGCTTCATATTTCCATAACCAGTTGTGTCTTTGCATAAGCGACGGGTGTCCAAGGTTTCTTCCAGCGCCCTTTGGCCTGCTGCATAGGCGTATTCCTTTTGAAAGGCATCTGCACTGGTTGAGGTTTCCCCTTGTCGCCAATGGTACAAAACCTTGGCAATGTGCGCAATACGCTTTTCTACTGCAGCATTCTCTTCTCTCATATATTGAATTGTACGAAGAATCAGATCATAATCCTGCGCACCATCAAACTCTTCACGAAGTCCGCCCAAATCATCCACCAGCTGCTTCTTAATTACACAAAAATGACAGATGTAATTGGTTGCATATAAAAGCGTCTCGTTAAAATCCGGCTTGCGAAACGGTCTCATATATTTATCTAGCGTTTCGCTTACCTTGTCCTCATCTGTATAAACAAGATCAGCCCCCGCGCACAATTTCTGAGCCACCTCATATAGAGCGTTTGGCTCTATTACGTCATCGTGGTCTAAAAAAGCCACATAGGTACCGGTTGCAAGTTCCAAGGCTGCATTAGTATTCGCAGAAAGGCCTCCATTGGTGTCCAAAGCCACATAATGCACACGTGCTTCCAGTTCGGCACCAAATACAGTTCCGACAACATCCTCCATCGGATGGTCGGATGCGTCTGCAATGCAAAGTTCCCAGTTCTCATAGGTTTGGTTCTTCACGGACTCTAACATCTGTATGAAGGACAATTCCTTCGGATTCCAAGCAGGAACTATAATACTAATCTTCGGAGCATCCTTGATTGGATTGGTCCTTTGAAGCTCCAACTGTGCATCGGTTGCGATTTCCTCCAGGCGAAGCTCATCATAATTTTCCCAGGTTATGCAGCGTTCAGCCACCTTACGGGTAGATTCCGCTACCCCATAATGCTCCACATAAGCCTTGGCCTTTGCCGCCCTCTTTCCCGCGGCAGTTCCATACTCCATAACCTTCTCACCGGCAATGGTTCCATATTCTTTTACTATGTCAAGAAACTCTTCTGTTTTCATTTCTGACCATCTTCCTATTCATTATTTTCACGAAGCAGCGGCCAATTGCGGTCCCGCTCATTGATTTTTAAATCATCCTTACACATTCCCACAGGAATCGGCCAGGCAATATCTATGTCCGGATCGTCAAATCGAATACCGCCCTCATCGTCCGGTGCATAGTATGCACCCACCTTATAACAAAATTGGGCTGTTTCGGAGAGGACCAAAAACCCATGTGCAAATCCCTTAGGAATGAACAGCTGTTTTTTATTCTCTGCAGACAGAACAATTCCGAACCATTTTCCATAGGTTTCGGATTCCTTTCGCAGGTCTACAGCTACATCGAAAACCTCTCCGGCAATCACACGCACCAGTTTTTCCTGCGGTTGATGAATCTGATAATGCATTCCCCGCAGTACACCTCTTTCTGATGAGGACTGATTGTCCTGCACAAAGTCGGTCGTAATACCAAGCTTTGCAAATTCTCTTTTGTTATAGGTCTCCATAAAGAAGCCTCGTTCATCGCCAAACACCTGCGGTGTCAGCACCTTCAGCCCCTCAATTCCATTGCAATTATTTTCCACAGTAAATTTGCCCATAGCAATCCATCCTATAAACCATTTGCAACGTCAATCAAATATTTTCCGTACGCAGTCTTCAATAGCGGCTGTGCTAACGCAACCAGTTCGCCACGGTTAATAAAACCGTTTTTGTAAGCAA
>JAZUHV010000170.1:0-6648 GCA_045641925.1 Butyrivibrio sp. | reverse complement strand
GAAGTACGCTGGTATTTCATCATCGTCCTCTCCTTTACTTTGATCATTGCCCTGAACATCCTGCATATGTACAGCAATTTCGGTGAAGCCATCACCAAGTCAGCTTTCCAGGTGGCCGCAATTATTACGACAACCGGTTTCTCGACCGCAGATTTCGACCTATGGCCGAAGCTGTCGCAAACGCTTTTGGTACTGCTGATGTTTATAGGTGCCTGTGCGGGCTCTACCGGCGGTGGTATCAAGGTCAGCCGATTCTTATTAATGTTTAAAACCGTCCGCAAGGAGATTAGTTCTTACATTCATCCAAAGATTGTAAAGAAGGTCAATATGGACGGAAAGCCTGTGGAGCACGAAGTCATTCGTTCCGTGAACGTTTATTTAATCACCTTTATTGTGCTCTTCGTAATCTCCGTGCTTTTAATTTCTATTGAAGGGCGCGATTTAACCACAAATTTTACGGCAGTTGCCGCTACTATGAATAATATTGGACCAGGCCTTTCCGGTGTGGGTCCAACCCAGAATTTCAGTTCCTTTGCCTGGTATTCCAAGATAATCTTAATCTTTGATATGCTTGCCGGACGTTTGGAATTATTCCCAATCATCATGCTGTTACATCCTGGTGTCTGGAAGGGAATGGTCAGTCGTAAACACGTTTAAGCGCATAAAAAAATGCCTCCGTTTCGGAGGCATTTTTCATATACATTTTTGCTTACAGTTCAATTCCGTTTTTCCTGCACAATTCTCTCGCGCTCTCTACAGAATCAATTCCTGTCATATTTTTAATTGGAGCGAACTCTCTTTCCCTCACAACCTCATAGCCACAGCAGGAATCTAACATCTTAATCATATCCAGGATTAAGGTTTCATACTTATAGCCATTTGGCTCGGTAGGGCTAACCATCGTACCATCCGCGGCCATGTATGGAATCTTCTTTTCAACCACATGAAGTGGAAGCTTCTTGGCAACGATTTCATTCAAATCCTTTAATTTGAACAAATAATTCAGGATTACACCAAAATTATATGCAGGCTCTCCCTTTTCATTTTTGGCGTCCATCAATTCATCCGTCAATTCATAATACTCAACGATGGACGGATGTCCGTCCTCTAAGCAAAGCACACCGACCTTCTCATCTCTTGCAGCTTTACGAATCACCTTTGCACCGCAAACACAATTATTTGCAATCGTAGCTCCAATGAAGCAAGGATCCGCAATGCGCTGTAACACATTGTCCACTGCAAAGCAGTTTAACCACTCAATTCCAGCTTCCTTAGCCACCGCATCAAGTCCGGCCTTTTTCAAAGAAATGAACCAGCCACCATTTCCGTTTGGAGACGTAGCAATACGCTCCTTGGATTCCATATATACCTTGCCCTCATAATCCGTAGCCGCTGCCATATCCTGGATAAAGAAATGCACATATTCCGCCGGATATCCAAAAAACTGCTTCTCTGTCAGAAAGGCAATGGTCGCATCATTATTTTTTTCGCTGGTCATAATAAAGAGGTGCACAAATGCATTGGCTGCGGTAGTGACCTCCATCATATTTTCAAACAGACGCTGGAAGATAAACACTTCCTTCGTCAAACCAATATCAAACATACCCTTTGGATTATCGGATCCAAGTCGGGTACCCATACCTCCAGCCAATAAAACGGCACCAACCTTACCGGCACGGATTGCCTCCAGACCAAGTTTAACAAACTGGTCCTTCTGCGCTTCAATTTCGCTTACCTCAAGCACTTCGATAGGGGTAATGGTTCCACGTTCCTCCCCGCCCAAATGGCTCATACTAGAGGCAATGACATCAAAATCCGTGGCCTCAATCTGCGCTAACAGACGTGCCTTCGCGTCCTCAGTCAAATCATCAAAACAATCCAGGACATGCTCCTGGCCATACTTAACCAATTTTTCTTTTGCATTTGATAAATCCATATATTCACTCTCCATGCATTACTTCACGGCATCGTATTTGTCCAGTGCGGATGCAATCACAGCATCCATATCATAATATTTGTATTCGCCCAAACGACCGCCGAAAATAACCTTTTTCTCTTCTTTTGCAAGTGCCTCATACTGCTTATACAAATCACCGTTTTTCTCATCATTCACCGGATAGTATGGCTCATCGCCCGGCTTCCATTCAGAGGAATACTCTTTAGAAATCACGGTCTTTGGCAAATCGTTTCCTTTGGCATCTTTGCCGAACTCAAACCATTTATGCTCAATGATACGTGTCCAAGGCGTTTCACTATCTGTATAATTCACTGCAGCATTGCCCTGAAAGTTTGGCATATCCAAAAGTTCCGTCTCAAAGCGTACCGAACGATATTCCAATGCGCCGAGTTTATATCCATAAAATGCGTCAATTGCGCCGGTGTAAATAACTCGATCAGCCAGGGAATCAAGATACTCTCGATCCGCCAAATAGTCAACCCCCAGGCATACTGGTGCGTCGCCCAAAAGATTTGCCACCATCTTCGTATAACCACCTACTGGGATTCCCTGATAGAGGGCATTAAAATAATTGTTATCGAAAGTCAGACGAACCGGCAGACGCTTGATAATAAAACTTGGCAATTCTGTACACGGACGGCCCCACTGCTTCATCGTATATCCTTTAATCAGTTTCTCATAGATATCTGTTCCGACAAGACTGATGGCCTGCTCTTCCAGATTCTTTGGCTCCGTGATCCCTGCTTCCTCGCGCTGCTTGGCAATCATTGCTTCCGCTTCCTGCGGAGTCGTGACACCCCACATTTTGTTAAACGTGTACATATTAAATGGCAGGGAATACAGTTCGCCGTGATAATTTGCTACCGGCGAATTCGTAAAGCGGTTAAAGGTCGCATACTGTGTAATATAATTCCATACACGTGTGTTATTGGTATGGAAAATATGTGCACCATATTCATGCACCTGAATGCCTTCCACATCCTTTGTGTAAACATTTCCCGCAATGTGATCGCGGCGGTCAATGACAAGAACACTCTTACCATCCTCCATTGCACAACGAGCAAAGACTGCGCCGTAAAGACCTGCGCCGACAATCAGATAATCATAATGCTTTAAATCATAATCATGATACTGTTTCATAAAAAACCTCATACTCTAAGATAGGTCTAGTATAACATAGGTCAGGCTTTCCGACTACGCAAAAATCTATGCTTCAGCTCTGCGAGTAAACCGCGCACAAAAGCATCCTTCCACCAATACAGGAGGCAAACATACAAAAGGGCGCCAATTACAATCTGCAATGCAAGAATTGCATAAAAATGAATCGGCAGAAAACCAATGTCAAAAATAACTGCTAACATACATATTCCCGCCAGAAGCTTCTTCCATAGCGTTTTGAACAACTGCAGGAAGGTCAAATATCCCCTTCCCAAAATAATCATGGTAACCAGAATCAGCAATTCAGCAAAGACAGAGGAAAGTGCCGCTCCGCGTGCGCCCATATATCTTATTAAAACAAGATTTAACATTATGTTAACTACTGCACCAATAATAATAAGACAGGCTGAGGCTTTTTGCCTTCCAGAAGGAATATAATACTGCGTGCCTAAACAATTGCTGATTCCTACAATAATAATCAGCGGACTGAGAATATACAAAATCGGGACAACATCATCATAGCCTGCGCCAAAAAAGAATGGCACAAAGCGATTCGCAACTCCTAAAAGACCAAAGCAAATGCCAACGCCCATGAACAATATATAATGCAGCGAGATTTGAAGCTTGCTGCGAATCTCCTCTTCGTTGCCACGCTCAAACAGATATGCCATGCGGGAACCGACAACTGAGTTCACTGCTGCAAAGGTTACAGTCTTCATCATATTGATAATTTTTGTAGCCTGTTCATAGTAACCATTTTCCAAATGATTGCCCGTAATATAATTAATCAGACTCTTATCCAATACTGTATAAACAGACGATGCTACATTCGGAATAAAATAAATAATGGTCTTCGGCAGGTGTGAAAAGATATGCAATTTCCCTTTTACAGGCTCCAAAAACTTTGGCAAATAAATCCACATGCTGATATGGGAAAAGATGGATGACAAGGACATAATCAGCATATAAACCGGCAGATCATTTTCTGATTTTACCCAGATAAATACTGCTGCCACACATAGAATTTTAAAAATCGAGTTCTGCGCTACCGTATATTTAAACTGCTCAAGGCCTGTATAAAACCAGGAAATATCAAACAAAACTGCCAAAACACAGATGGTCAGAATCGTATAATAAATGCGTTCCTCCGGGTGAAAGAAAATCCAAGCACCCCAGGCAATCAGCATGATGGTTGTTGTAAAAACCGTCAGTAATTCAATTTCCCAAAACAGTTTGGAATATGCCGCACGGTCGCTACGATGTCTTGCAATTTCCCTGGCACCATAAATTCCGGTGCCCAAAGAGGCAAACATTGCAAAGTACATCTGGTCCGCACCTGTGTAGCTGTAAATACCGACCTTTTGCGCGCCAAGAACACGCGAAACATACCAGGCTGTGACAAGCGGTGTTAATACCGTCAAAACCTGGTATAGCGTATACAAGACTACGTTTTTACGAAGACTTGGCATCTGTGAAGTTGTATTCGTTTCATGTCTGCTCATAGAATATCTGTTAATTCACAATTTAATTTTCTTTTATCAAATGAGAACTTTTAAATCTCAAATGTTTTCCAATGTAATTTGCATTCCGTAAAGGAATAACAAAACGTCCGATATATGCCTTCTTTCGGAACAATACCAAATCGTAAATCCATGCCAGTAAAAGAAGTTTCAAAAACGGTGCATCCAGCGCAGTTTCATAGAAACGAGCGGAAAATGCGGACATTACAAGATCGTTGAACAAATACGCATAGATAAACAATCTGAAGTATATCGCATTATCCCGAGCACGATCCTCCATAATGCGATCATAGCTCAATACAAAGTATCCTGCCTGAATAAGTGTCAGCGGAAGTACACCCCCATAGCCGAAATCGTATACGATTTTATGGAACATCGTATACACATTTCCTATCTCAATTCCGTTTGCAGAAAATTCAAACTGGCCGATTCCCTTGTAAGAAAAGGCAGCAATATGGAACAGTTTCCCCAAATAAGCATAGAGTGGTTTGAACGTCTGCGCACCCAAAAGCCCATCATTAAAGCCCACCACGGATGTGGATAAATACGTATCCAGATTCACCACGGGTGCACCCAAATAAATAAACAGATAACGGCTGATTTTCGCAGAGGTATCATCCATTCGTCCCATTAAATTTAACATCAGAATAAAGCCTGCTCCCGCTAAAAGGACTACCAGGCCGATTCGAAACAGCACCTTACGATCTCCCTTACGATGCCGTCCCTGCTTAATGGTTAATATGTAAAACAGAACCAGTACCATCGTCACCAGACGAAACAATGGGCTACGGCTGCCATTTAACAATATCAAAACACAAAGAAGCGCAATGCTGATTAGATGCAGCACATTAATCTTGTAATCTACCAGGAAATTATTGACCGCAACATAAATTAAAATATAGGCAGCGGCAGTTGTTAACGGATTTCCGATACGATACAGCATTGGAATCGGAACATTCATCTGGACATACAAAAAGTTCCAGAACTTCGTAATCGTATCATATAAATCAATCTGTGCCGTTAAGGAGTTCAGTGAGACCTGCCCCTCCACTTCGGCCACCCAGGAAACATTATATGCCGCCGTCATTGCGTGCAGATACTGGATGAAATAATAAATTGTCACTAGCTGCAATGCAATCAGGGCAACAACCAGCCAGTTGCTGATATAAATCTTCTTCAGACCGGTATTTGACACCGCCAGACTTTGCCGGCTCACCCCCTGTTTTTTACGAAGCAACCGAATCCGTTTTGAAAAGGCCCCCACCAGGGTAAATGCCGAAAGGCCCAGGGTAATCACAACTACCGTGGGCGCATGTAAGGTGATTGCATAAGTTTTTTGGGAAAGAACGCACACAAACGTGTACACAAAGAACACCAATGAAAACAGGAAGGATGGATGCATATAATCCTTATCCTGAATCATCAGATTCAGAAACATAAATACAATTGTAATCAAAAGCAGTAAGTGCAGCATCTGCGCTCTCCTTTGTGATTCCCTGCATTTCCTAAAGCAAATCCTCGATGATGGTCACCGCGCGCTTTAATGCTGCGCGCATATACTCTCCGTTTCGCAATTTTTCGCCGACAATCGTCGTACGCTCACAAATTGCGGCATATTCCAAAGCCTCCATTGCCTTTAAAATCGGTGGTAACTCAAGCAGCGAGGAAATGGTAATTCCCACACCGTTTTTTTCTACGAACGCCGCCTCAGCAGCATCCTTCCAAATCACCACTGGCAATCCAGAGGATAAATACAAAGAAAGTTTATGTGGGTTGTTATAGCGCAGGTATTGCCCGGAATCACCCAAACAGCCTGTGATAGAGGAGCCGTCCCACACCAGCCCAAAGCCTTCTGTCAGTTTCGTTGGAATTTCATCGGCAGGAAATACGCCTTTATAATCCAGTTTCCCCGGTGCCATACTTTCGTCCGCACGAAAAGCAATTTCTGCCTCCCCGTGCATCTTTTTTTCGTCATAATTCGGTCCGTACAAATTAAGTCGGATCGTAGCCATG
>JAZUHV010000169.1:0-6737 GCA_045641925.1 Butyrivibrio sp. | reverse complement strand
CCTTACGCGATGAGTGGCGTGTAGGTCGTGTCATTGCAAGACCATATGTTGGCAAGCATAAAGGTGAGTTTAAGCGAACCAGCAACCGTCATGATTATGCCTTAAAGCCAACCGGACTGACCGCTTTGAATGCATTAAAGGATGCCGGATTGGATGTCATTTCTGTTGGAAAGATCAATGACATTTTTGTAGGGGAAGGCATTACTGAGACCCTGCATTCTGATAGCAGCGTGCATGGTATGGAACAGACTATCGAGATTGCAGAGCGTGATTTTACCGGCCTTTGCTTCACCAACCTGGTGGATTTTGATGCTCTTTGGGGACATCGTCGCAATCCAATCGGATATGGCGAGGAAATTGAGCGCTTTGATGTAAAGCTTGGCGAATTGATGGGAAAGCTTCAAGAGGATGATTTGGTTATTCTGACCGCCGACCATGGCAATGATCCAACTTATACAGGCTCCGATCATACTCGCGAAAAGGTGCCTTGTTTATTATATGGTCCGGGCTTACAAGGCAGAGGAAGTCTTCCAGAGACAGACACCTTTGCAGTGTTAGGCGCGACTATTGCAGAAAATTTCGGCGTGGAACTTCCAGAGGGCTGCATCGGAACATCTATTTTAGAATCTTTACAGTAGGAGGGACCTATGAGCGAAGTATATGATAAGTTAATGAAATGCTATGAGAGCGTGCGTGCAAAGACCGATTTTGTTCCGGAGGTGGCATTGACCCTTGGCTCTGGTCTGGGTGATTATGCCGAGGACAATATTCGGATTGTGACAACCGTTGATTATAAGGATATCGAAGGATTCCCGGTTTCTACCGTTCCGGGCCATGCTGGAAGATTTATCTTTGGCTATGTAGGTGAGGTTCCTGTGGTTTGTATGCAGGGTCGTGTGCATTTTTATGAAGGCTATTCCATGACGGATGTGGTGCTTCCGGCCAGACTGATGAAGCTTTTGGGGGCGAAAACCTTGTTTTTGACCAATGCAGCCGGCGGAATCGGACTTGGATTTAAAGCGGGCGATTTGATGCTGATTACCGGCCATATTGCATGCTTCGTGCCAAGCCCATTGATTGGTGCTAATCTTGACGAACTGGGACCACGTTTCCCGGATATGAGTGAGGTTTACAATAAGGATTTGCAGCAATTGGCCAGAAAGAGTGCCGCTGAACTGGATATCGACCTGAAGGAAGGTACCTATCTGCAGCTTACCGGCCCTCAGTATGAGAGCCCACAGGAAATTGCGATGTGTCGTATGTTAGGAGCGCCAGCAGTTGGTATGAGTACTGCCTGCGAAGCAATTGCAGCAAATCATATGGGCATGAACATTATTGGTATTTCCTGCATTACCAATCTGGCAGCAGGTATTTCTCCGACACCATTGTCCCATGCGGAGGTTCAGGTGGCAGCGGATGCGGTGGCACCTAAGTTTAAGGCGTTGGTAACGAAGATTATTACAGGTTTGAAATAGCCTGATATAAATTTTTTAACGTTGAGTTTTCGGGTGTATGAGGGTAGAATAGATATACTAATTTTTTTACAGGAAGGTAGTTAAAATGAAGATTAGAAAAAATCGTTGGATTGCAAAGCTTGTTGCGGCAATCGGTTGTGTTGCCATGCTGGGATCCATGGTAGTGAATCCTGCTACTGCAAAGGCAGCACCGGCTGAAAAATTATCCGGAAAGACAGCTTCGGAAATTGTTACGATGATGGGACCTGGATTTAATATCGGTAATTCGCTGGATGCTACTGGTGGAGATGCAACCTACATTTATGGACAGGAAAGCTCCTGGGGTAATCCACGTATCCGTCAGGAATTATTCGATGGTATGGCAGAAGCCGGATTTACCTGTGTACGTGTTCCAATCACCTGGACCAGACAGATGAGCCCGGATGCGGATGGATTCTACAAGGTTAGCGATCAGTTCATGGGTCGTATCAAGGAAGTTGTTGACTATGCATACAATGCAGGTCTGTTTGTAATCATTAACACCCATCATGATGATTTTACCGAGGGTGTGGATTCTGTAAATAATGTTATGACCAATGCAAAGATTATGAACGATCTTTGGAGCCAGATTTCTGATACCTTTGCAGATTATGATCAGCATCTGATCTTCGAATCCATGAATGAGCCAAGAGAAGGCGAGAAGTGGACCGGTAATCCAAAGGCACATGCAGCATTCAATTATATGAATACGGTTTTTGTGAATACTGTTCGTTGCAATGGCAAGGGTTATAACTCTGAGCGTTGCTTAATGATTCCAGGCTATGCAGCCAGCCCTGACTCTGTAAAGTATCTTACTTTACCTACCTTCAATGGTGAGGTATGTAATAACCTGATTATTTCTACACATAGCTACACACCTTATCTGTTCTGCTTAAAGGACGATGATAAGGTCTTTGATGATAATGATAAAAAGGAAATTGACCGCGTTTACGATAATCTGAAGAAGAATGTTTTGGATTACGGAATTCCAGTTGTTATGGGCGAAACTGGTGCAACCAATTCCGGTGGAAATACTGCTGATCGTACTGCATGGGCAGAGTACTTTGCAGCAAAGAGTGCAAGCTATGGCGTACCTGTATTGATTTGGGATAACGGTAGCAATTCTGCAAGAGGCGGTGAGAGCCACGTATATTTGGATCGTACAACCGGTAAGGTAGTTGCAGACTACGAAAGCGTTACCCGTGCGTTTATTGATGGCTATAAGAATGCAGAATTCGGCAGTGCATTAACTCCGAAGGAAGAGCCTTCTGGAACCCCACTGGTAAATTATTACGGAAATGCAGGTCTTTTTGCTACTACAATGGAAGAGCAGATTGCTCCGGAATTCCCTTCCATGATATTCGAAGGATGGTATACTACTCCTGACTTTAAGGCAGGCACTGAGCTGGATTTAACTGCCTTGAGTGGACCGGTTAATGCTTATGCAAAGTATTCCCTGGATCTGGATATGTATGGATTAAAGGTTCCTAATGGCAAGGGCGATGCAGGAGCATCCATTGGCCTTGGCGGAATCGATTTGAAGTTTATTCTTATTCCGGTTGGTGTTGTTGTAGCAGCAGTGATTGCAATTGTCATCATCGGTAATGTGAAGAAAAAGAAGGCGAATTAATTGCCTATTCTTTAGGAGTTTATGAGGAAAAACAAGATGAAAATGCGAGCGGGCTTTGCTTTTGCAGCCTGGCTCATAGCCATCTTGGCCGTTATCGTGAATGCTTTCCTATCAAAGGACAGTGGCACGAAGTTCGGCAATGGTTCCAATTTTATAATGATTTCGGATGTAACAGTAACCGGTATGGGTGAGGTATCCACACCGGTTTCTGTTTCTATGCCTGAAAAAGAAGAAATTACCGTCTCTTTCACGGTTCCGGAGGGAATTCGCGAGGGTGACGGTTTTATGTATTTTTCAAACTATTGCGTTAGTTTGGCCAAAATCGATGGAGAGGTGATTGGTGGATATGGCCAGGAAATGCCTCTTCCATGGGGAAGAATGCTTGGCAATATTCGTGTTATCGTGCCGCTTTCACCGGAGCATATCCATAAGACAGTCACGCTTCATATGACCTCGATGTATCATCAGACGTATGCACTTGGCGCAATTCCGATTGCTTCTGAGATGGCGCTTCGTTATGAAATCTTAAAGCAGAATATTTGGCGCATTGTTTTTCTGTCCTTCTTTGCGTGCACCCTTTTGATTGCATTGGCCATTGGGGTACACCATTATGTGTATCACAGAAGGGACCGTGGCCGCATGTATCTGTGCCTGGCGGGTTTTATTGTCAGTATTGTGATTTGGATGTTATGCAGCTCGGATTTGCCACAGTTTATGCTTGACAAAAATGCAGTGGTATCCTTTGTGTCCTTTTTGGCACTTGCTTTTATGGGCCCTGCCTTTATGGGATTTTGTTTTCAGGCATTGCCAAAGGGCGGTAATGCATTCCTGATTACGGCTCGCGTTGGATTATTACTGCCGATTGCCAATATTGTATTGTATATGACCAATGTAATCGATCCGGTCTATTTAATGTACCTGACACATTTTTACATTATCGGTTGCTTGCTGCTTTTAATCGTGAACTGCTTCCGTGGCTTTAAAACTTCAAAGGAAGCCAGACTGCTGATGGTGGGGATTTTCCTCTTTGTGATTTCCATTGTGGCAGCACTGGTGTTGTTCTACTTTAATACGATGGATGCACGTGTTCCCATTATTCTATCAACCGGTCTGGCAGCATTTATCTTCTTTACGATTTGCATGATGTTAGCGAAGGAAGACCGTATGATTGGCGAGCGGACCGCGAGCAATATGTTTAAGGAGCTTGCTTTTAAGGATTATCTGACCGGGTGCGGTAATCGTGCTGCCTTTGAGGAAGAACTGGCACATTGTGCTGATAATAAGGCATCCCGTGTGACCATGGTGATGTTCGACCTGAATTATCTGAAAACCACGAATGACGAACTGGGCCATCAGGCGGGCGATGAAATTATACGCGGAATTGCTTCCTGCATTCAGGAGGCATTCGCTCCAGAGGGCAGATGCTTCCGTTTGGGTGGAGATGAATTTGCCACGGTTTTATGGGATCGAAAGTGCGAGATGGACGAATACCTGGAGGACCTGAACCAGGCGTTGGAACGATACAATGAGGAGCATGTCATTCCATTGTCCGTTGCGGTGGGTTATGCCGAGGGGGATAACCCGGGCCATCGGGATGGGCTGAATGGTATTTATACAAAGGCCGATAAGGGTATGTATCGGAATAAAATGGAATGTCACACAAAGATGGGAGGCGAGGACACATGGAATTAAATTTGAATTATGATATTCAATATGATTTGGCAGCAATCCTTGCTACCGTTGTGCTATTAATTGTGTTTCAAACCAGAAGAAGCTATGTTACAAAGGCAAACACAATCTTCTTACTGGTCCTTATTTTTGACCTGGTGGCGGCCGTTTTTGATGCCATAAGCTGTTATACCATCACCTATCCGGACCGCGTGCCAGTGGCAGTAAACTATATTGTTTCGTTGGGATATCTGTTGTTTTACAATATGATGTCCGTAATGTTCTTTTTGTACATTGATGCAAAGGGAAAAATAACAAAGAATAAACGACCGGCGCAAATTGCCGTGTTCCTGACAATAACCTACTATCTGGTGGTGATTTTATCATCCCCATGGACACATTGGGTGGCTTACTTCAGCTCTACGGGTGATTATTTACATGGTCCACTGATGGCCAGTCTATATGTATTCCCATTTGGAATGTTTATTTGGGAAATTGCTATTTTTATCATTGCGAGCAGACGGTTCAATAAATATCAGGTTGTAACCAGCATTGCGATGATTCTTGGCATGGCAGCGACAGTTGTTATTCAGATTGCGTTTCCAAGAGCACTGATTGGTACGCTTGTTATGGCAATCATTATGTTCTTTGCCTATCTGGCATACGAGAATCCTGCATATTATACGTACGAGGATACGCAGTGCATGAACCGCCGTGCTTTTTATGAGAAGTTAAAGAAGCATGCGTGGAAAAAGGACAGTCTGTCCTTTTTAGCATTTGGAATTTCAGACTTTGAATATTATCGTCATAGTCTGGGCGCACATCAGTTGGAGCAGTTGTCCACCCGTGTTGCAGATTTTCTGTATCAGAACTTTAAGAAGAATGCATTCTGTCTTTCTGAAGATAAATATGTTGTGGTTTTGCCGCATGGGGATGCAATGGAGGCCTATGCAAATCGCGTGAGAGCATTTGTGGAGAATCCAATCTCCCTGAGCCAGAGGGAAGTGCTGATTAATATCCATATATGCCCAATAAAGGACCTGGATAAGCGTTTTACGGCGGATGAGGTAGAAGCAATCGTCGAATATTATTTAAACAATCCTCAGGCGAATTTGGAGTCCTACGAGGACATCCGACAGATTATTGAAAATCGTTTTCATAGGGATTCCATATTAAGAAGCATTCGCCGCGCCATCGAAAATGATGAATTTCAGGTATACTTTCAGCCGATTTATTCAACGGAATCCAAACGTTTTGAAAGTGCGGAGGCGCTAATCCGTCTGAATGATCCAGAACTCGGATTTATCAATCCTGAGGAAATGATTACTATCGCAGAGGAAAATGGTTACATAGAGCAGATTGGTGAAATTGTGTTCCGTAAGGTCTGCAAATTTATGAAGGAAAATGCAATTCATAAATACAATGTGGAATATATTGAAGTGAACCTGTCCACCCTGCAGTGCATACAGGAGAACCTTACGGAAATATACTCCGGAATCATGGAAGAGTATGGAATTCGTCCGTCAGCAATTAACCTGGAAATCACTGAAACGGCACAGACCACGAAGAATGTTAATCTAATGGATAATATGTTAAAGCTGAATGCCTCCGGCGTGGAGTTCTCCATCGATGATTATGGCTCCGGATTTGCATCGGCAAACTATTTGATTGACCTGCCGGTTGTTATTGTGAAGATCGATAAGAGTATTCTCTGGCCTGCCATGAAGGACGCGCGCGCGATGATTGTGTTAAAGAATACCGTTCGAATGCTAAAGGATTTAGGAAAGCATATTGTCGTAGAAGGTGTAGAAACCGAGGAGATGGTAAACACGTTGACCGAATGCGGCTGTGACTGTCTGCAGGGATACTACTTCTCCAAGCCAGTACCGCCGGAGCAGTATTTGGAGTTTTTAAGGGAAAAAAACTTTTAATAAATAATCAAAGGC
>JAZUHV010000168.1:0-3896 GCA_045641925.1 Butyrivibrio sp. | reverse complement strand
AGTCAGATCCTATAAGACTGTGAGTGGAACAAAGTATTATGGTGCATGGAGTGCTACAAAGTCTGTCAAGATTAGTAAATAACAAAAATGAACAAATCGGAAATAAATATGAGGCAGAGTTGAAAAAATCGGAAACGAAAGCGAAAATTTCTCTTGATTTCCCTAAAACGAAGTGATATATTCGTCAACAATAAAGGCGAGGAACGAGACTCAAACTCATGGAGCCCGACAGGAATGTGCCATCACCGACTGAGAGTGGCGCTTGGGATGACGGAGTGACGGGAACACTCGGGAGCCGGCTGTTCGAAATGGAAAACCTCGGTAGGGCAGCACGTATTGTGCGCGTTAAGCATTAGAGTTGGAAGAATGTGAATTTCTTCAAGGCGGGTGGTACCGCGGATAATGTGAATTATTCGTCCCGACCTACAATGAAAAGTTGTAGGTCGGGACTCTTTTTATTTTAAGAGTCCCGACTTACAAGGTTATCAAAAGGGGGAACCAAACATGAGTAACATTTACAGAGACATGACATTGCAACAGGTGAGCGAGGCGCTTATTGGAAAGAGCGTAAAGCTTTCCGGATGGGTAGAAAACATCCGTGATCACGGCGGCGTATCCTTCATTGATTTAAGAGATATGTATGCAGTCGTTCAGGTGGTATTAGAGGATGCTTCCTTATTGGACAGCATTAAGAAGGAAGCCTGCATTTGCGTAGAAGGCCTGATTCGTGAGCGTGATGAGGAGACCTATAATCCAAAGATTGCTGCAGGAACCATTGAACTGGTAGCAGAAAAGGTGACCATCCTTGGTAATGTCTATAGCCCATTGCCATTTGAAATTCAATCTTCTAAGGAAGTTCGTGAGGATGTGCGTTTGAAATATCGCTTCCTCGATTTGAGAAACCAAAAGGTAAAAGAAAACCTTTTATTCCGTTCTAAGGTTATCGCTTTCCTTCGTGAGAAGATGACCGAACTAGGATTTATAGAGATTCAGACGCCAATTTTATGTGCGTCCTCCCCAGAGGGTGCACGTGATTATATTGTCCCATCCCGTCGTTTTAAAGGAAAGTTTTATGCATTGCCGCAGGCACCACAGCAGTATAAGCAGCTTTTGATGGTATCCGGAATTGACAAATACTTCCAGATAGCACCATGTTTCCGCGATGAGGATGCCAGAGCAGATCGCTCTCCGGGAGAATTTTATCAGCTGGATTTTGAGATGAGTTTAGCGACTCAGGAGGACGTATTTGCCATTGGCGAGGAGGTTCTTGCAGCAACCTTCGCGAAGTTCGCACCAGAAGGCTATGAAGTTACGCAGGGACCATTCCCAATTATCAGCTACAAGCAGGCAATGCTCGAATTTGGTTCAGACAAGCCGGATTTGAGAAACCCTCTTCGTATTTTTGATTTAACCGATTTCTTCCAGAAGTGCAGCTTTAAGCCATTTATTGGAAGAACCATTCGTGCCATCAAGGTGCATGCAGATATGAGCAAGGGCTTCCACGAAAAGCTTTTGAAATTTGCGACCGACCTTGGAATGGGCGGACTTGGATATTTGGAAGTGCTTGAAGACGGCTCTTACAAGGGACCAATTGATAAATTTATTCCGGAGGAACTGAAGGAAGAGTTTAGAACTCTGAGCGGATTAGAGGTGGGCGATACCATCTTCTTCATCGGTGATAAGGAAGAACGTGCGGCTTACTATGCAGGCCAGATTCGTAACGAACTGGGTGATAAACTTGGCCTGACAGAAAAGAAAGCATATCGTTTCTGCTACGTAAACGATTTCCCTATGTTTGAGCGCGATGAAGAGACCAAGCAGATTGGCTTTACGCATAACCCATTCTCCATGCCACAGGGTGGTTTAGAAGCCCTGATGACCAAGGACCCATTGGATATTTTGGCATACCAGTATGATATTGTTTGCAATGGTGTGGAATTATCCTCCGGTGCAGTTCGTAACCACGATATGCAGATTATGGTGAAGGCTTTTGAAATTGCGGGCTATGATGAAGAAGTATTAAAGGCGAAGTTTGGTGCTCTTTATAATGCCTTCCAGTTTGGTGCGCCACCACATGCAGGTATGGCACCAGGCGTAGATCGTATGATTATGCTTCTTAGAAATGAAGAGAACATTCGTGAAGTGATTGCCTTCCCTATGAGTGGAACTGCACAGGATTTCATGTGTGGCGCGCCGAACGAAGTTACCGAGCAGCAGCTTAGAGAAGTGCATATTAAAGTAAGAGATTAATCAGTCATTGCATAGCAGGTGAGTCTGTGCAATGATGGATGTATCAATGTGAATATATGAGGAATTTGTATGGCAAATGTAATTAGTGATGAAACCATCGAATATGTTGGAATCCTTGCAAAGCTGGAATTGTCTGATGAAGACAAGGAACAGGCAAAGAAAGATCTTGCAGAAATGCTCGATTATATCGATCAGTTAGGCGAACTGGATACCACAGGTGTGGAGCCAATGAGCCACATCTTCCCAGTTTCCAATGTTATGCGTGAGGACGAAGTGGTAAATGGCGACGGCTCAGAGGCAACTTTGGCGAATGCGCCGGAGCGTCATGAAAATGGCTTTATCGTACCAAAGACTGTGGAATAATCGAGATATATTTAGGGGACAAAAACATGGAACTTTTAAAATTAAGTGCGGTGGAACTGGCAAAGGCAATTCAGGCTGGGGAAACAACCGCTGTGGAGGCAATGGAGGCAGTTTTAACGCAGATTGATGCGGTAGAAGAAATCTACCATTGCTATGTGACAATAGATAAAGAGGCTGCCAGAAAGAAGGCTGCCGAAGTTCAGAAAGGAATCGAAGAGGGTAGCATTAGCGGACCTTTAGCCGGTGTGCCGGTTGCCATTAAGGACAATATGTGCACGGAAGGTATGTTAACGACCTGCTCCTCAAAGATTCTTAGTAACTTTATTCCAACCTATAGCGCGACTGCTGTCAAAAATTTAGAGAAGGCTGGCGCGGTTTTGATTGGAAAAACCAATATGGATGAATTTGCGATGGGCTCCACAACAGAGACCTCGTATTATGGTGTAACAAAAAATCCTTGGAATCCAGAGCATGTTCCGGGAGGCTCTTCTGGCGGTTCTGCAGCGGCAGTGGCAGCAGAAGAATGCTTCTTTGCATTGGGTTCAGATACCGGTGGGTCCATTCGTCAGCCAGCTGGATACTGTGGTGTGGTTGGTATGAAACCAACCTATGGAACCGTATCCCGATATGGACTGATTGCGTATGGATCTTCTTTGGATCAGATTGGACCACTTTGCAAGGATGTGACAGACTGCGCGGTGATTCTGGATGCCATTGCATCCCATGATGAGAAGGATTCTACCTCCATGGAACGCGAGTATCACTTCGCCGATGCCCTTGTGGATGACGTGAAGGGCTTAAAGATTGGTATTCCAAGAACCTATTTTGGTGAAGGCCTGGACCCAGAGGTGAAGGATGCAGTCCTGGCAGCCGTAAAGGTTTTGGAGGAAAAGGGCGCCGTTGTGGAAGAGTTTGATTTGGACCTTGTGGATTATGCAATCCCAACGTATTACACGATTGCAGATGCAGAAGCAAGTTCGAACTTAGAGCGTTTTGATGGCGTTAAATATGGCTATCGCGCGGCAGACTATGATGGACTCCACTCTATGTATAAAAAGACCCGTAGCGAGGGATTTGGGCCTGAGGTGAAGCGTAGAATTATGCTCGGTTCCTTTGTCTTAAGTTCTGGTTATTATGATGCGTATTACTTAAAGGCATTAAAGGTAAAAGCGCTGATCAAAAAGGCCTTCGATGAGGCTTTTGCAAAATATGATGTAATCATTGGACCATGTGCACCGACTACCGCGCCTAAGCTAGCTGAGTCCTTGTCAGACCCAATGAAG
>JAZUHV010000167.1:0-2305 GCA_045641925.1 Butyrivibrio sp. | reverse complement strand
TTATCTATGTTAATGTCGTATGAAAAGCCCTATTTGACTTTTGAGGTGGAACATGAATCTTGGACAAATATTTTCATGTATATTGATTGCTTTTGGCGCAGCATCATTTTATATGGGCATAAGTGCCAGCCGAAAAAAGTTCCGCGCATATAGCGGAAATTTGATTCTGGGTATTTTGTGCTTTGCCAGCTCTATCTGGAGCTTTGGCTTTGCAATGGTATTTTTAACCGACAACGTATCGATTGCCTATTGGGGCAGAACTGTCGGTATGATTGGTGTGTTTGCGTACTTGATTTTGGCACAGTTTTTGGTGGGCGCACTGGGCGATTTGCCAAAACAGATGTATATCATCGTTTGTGTTTTATCCTTGTTTGGCGCGTTAATCTATGTGCCAACCATATTGCCATCCCAAACCACCTTTTATATATCGGAGTATGGAATGACTTATGTATTTAAGTCAGGTCTCATTAACAACATATATACAGCATATACCGTTGTTTATGCAGTAAATATGCTGCTTTCGATTATCTTTCTTTTAAAAAGAGCGAAAACAAAAAGAAGCAAGGTCAACGGACATCGCATGATTGTTACGGTTGCCATCATCTTTACGGGAATGATTTTGGATACCGTTTTGCCAACGTTTGGTTTTGGCGCAGTTCCGGGCAGTTCCCTTACGCAGTTTTTGGGTACGCTTGTGATCTATTATGCTATTGTTGATTATAACCAGACCAGAATTACACCAATGAATATGTCACGCTATGTCTATTCCTTTGTCAATGAGCCGATTATGGTTTTTGACCTGATGGGAAAACTGAACATCGTGAATGATGCAGGTAAGAGGACATTTAAGGAGACATTGGATATTTGTAAACCGGATGAAACCTATGTTTCCAATGTGTTTAAATTACCGATGGATTATTTTGGCTTTGAAGGTGACAATCGAACGGATTCTACAACGTCAGTTATTGGCGATATTCCGGTAGAGATTCAAACAAATCGTATTCGGGATAAATATGGCGATACGGTCGGTTATATTATGACCATCAAGGATATGACACAGATTCGGAGTATGATGAATTCTCTGGTGGAAGAAAAGCAGCGTGCGGATGCGAATAACCTTGCGAAGAGCTTCTTCTTAGCCAATATGTCGCATGAAATTCGTACCCCGCTGAATGCAATCGTTGGTTTTTCTGAGATTTTATTAAAGAGCGATTTGTCAGCGGCAGACCGCGATGCGACCGAGGATATCTGTAATTCCGCTTATAACCTTTTGGCAATTATTAATGATATTTTGGATATTTCTAAAATTGAGTCCGGCCGAATGGAACTAAACGAGCAGGAATATGCATTGAAGGATGTTATTAAGGATGCATACCTGATTACACAGACACTGGCAAGTAAAAAGTCCCTGCAGCTTTCTATGGACATTGCAGAAGATTTGCCAAGCCGTGTCTTGGGCGATGCAACCCGCGTGCGAGGCATCTTGGTGAATATCCTGAATAATGCCGTGAAGTATACAAGGCAAGGCTCTGTAAAGCTTGTAGGACGTGTTGAACGACTGTCTACAAAGGACGCATTATTTACGTTCCAGGTGATTGATACCGGTATCGGAATCCGTAAAGAGGATATGGATGTTCTGTTCGAATCCTTTAAGCAGGTGGACCTGAAATCGAATACCGGAATAGAAGGAACCGGACTGGGACTTGCCATTGTAAAAGGATTTTTAAACCTGATGGATGGCGATATTTCCGTAGAGAGTGAGTATGGTGTGGGATCTACCTTTACCATGAAATTCCATCAGCAGATTGTGGATGATACGCCGATTGGTAAGATAACGGCAGGACCCTCTGGAGAAAAGAAATCCGCAATCAGTGATATAAAATTCCCAGGCGTACGTGTGCTGGCGGTGGACGATAACCGCGTGAACCTGAAGGTAGTATCCCGTACCCTGCAGCGATATGAGATGGATGTTACAACTGCGGACAGCGGTATGGAGTCATTGGAACTTTGCAAGTCCAATGCATATGACATTATCTTAATGGACCATATGATGCCAGGTATGGACGGCGTTGAAGCGATGCAGAAGATTCGTGAGTTCGGCGGCATCTATGCGGCCGGAGGAGCATGTAAGATTGTGGCATTGACCGCAAATGCAATCTCTGGCGTTCGCGAGGAAATGATTGCAGCCGGCTTCGATGATTACTTATCCAAGCCAATTGAATTTCCAAAGATGGAAGCGTTATTCGCTTCGTATGTTAAGGGATAAAACTGACAAAAATAAAAGGGCTACTTTGCAAGTGCAAAG
>JAZUHV010000166.1:0-4807 GCA_045641925.1 Butyrivibrio sp. | reverse complement strand
TGTCTGAATTATATACTGCAAAAATTGTTTTTGATGAATATTTTCAAAGCTTTCTTTACGAATTAGGCAAAAAAGATATGCTTTCTTTGCAAATTTTGAAGAATGCAGTTTGTGAATTTGTAGATGATAGCACCCTGAATATGAAGGTTGCTGACAATTTTATTACGCATAAGAAGATTGAAATGCTTACGGAACTGATCCGTTCTGTTATGCTGGAACGATTTGGGTATGATTTAGAGATTACTGTTGAATTTGAAGAACGTGAAGAAAGTAGACATATGAAGGAGGCAGATAGTCGCGTAGAGCAGTTTGTACATGAAGTAAGCAAAACAGTAAGAGATCTTGATACAAAAACTGCGCAGGATGAAGTCACACCTTCTTTGGATGCAACGATTGAAGAAGCAACAAAAATCGCTGAAAAAGAAACGATTAATGAAACCGAAAGTAAGAACGCTGAAAAAGCTTCGCCAGAAAAGAAGTTTGATAAATCCAAGGGAAATAATAGTGAAGAAACACGCCCATATTCCCGTCCTGTAAAACGTTCTGAAAACCCTGATGTAATATATGGTCGTGATATTATTGGTGAACCGATTACATTGGATACCGTTACGCATGAAATGGGTGAGATTATATTCCGTTGTCAGGTTATGAATGTCGAGAATCGTGAACTTCGATCCGGAAAATTCTTATTAATCTTTGACGTGACAGATTTTACGGATTCGATTCAGGCAAAATTATTTTTACAGCCGGAACAGTATGAGGAATTAAAGGGCTCTATTAAGACTGGCAGTTTTTTCTTAATTAAAGGTGTTACGACCATTGATATGTTTAGCGGTGAATTAACCATTGCAAACATTTCTGGCATTCAGAAAATTGCGGATTTCCGTGAAAAACGTATGGATTTATCCATGGAAAAACGTGTTGAGCTTCATTGTCATACAAAGATGAGCGAATTGGATGCAGTATCAGAAGCCTCCGATTTAATTAAACAGGCTATGGCTTGGGGTATGCCTGCATTGGCCATTACTGACCATGGTGTAGTACAGGCATTTACGGATGCATTTCATACTGTACAAAAAGCCAAGTCGGATTTTAAGGTGATTTATGGCGTTGAAGCATATCTGGTTGATGATTTACAGCGTATCATTTCCAATCCGCACGGACAGAGCCTTGACGATACCTATGTTGTATTTGATTTGGAAACGACAGGTCTTTCACCGGTAAATGATGAAATTATTGAAATTGGTGCTGTAAAAATTTCTAATCGAAAAATTATTGACCGATTTGAGACTTTTGTGAATCCACGAAGACCAATTCCATTTCGTATTGAGGAATTAACTTCTATCAATGATGGAATGGTTAAAGACGCACCTTTTATTGAGACAGTACTCCCGCAGTTTTTGGACTTTATTGGGGATGCCGTATTGGTGGCGCATAATGCGAATTTTGATACAACCTTTATTCGTGAAAAAGCACGTTCTGTTTTAGACAGACATGTAGAGTATACAGTTGTAGATACTGTAACACTTTCCCATGTATTATTGCCGAATCTTGGAAAATTCAAACTGGATAATGTTGCCAAGGCATTGAAAATCAAATTGGATCATCATCACCGTGCAGTGGATGATGCGCAGTGCTGCGCCGATATTTTTCTTGAATTATGCAAGAAACTCGAAGCGAGAGATTTACATATTCTGGATGAAGTCAACGAATTGGAAGAATTTTCCATTAATGAGATTAGAAAAAAGAAGAGTTATCATGCGATAATTCTGGCTGCATCTGAGGTTGGAAGAGTAAATTTATATCGACTTGTATCCATGTCTCATTTGACATATTTTAATCGTAGACCTCGCATACCAAAGAGCGAAATTTTAAAGTATCGAGAAGGGTTGATTCTGGGTTCGGCATGTGAAGCAGGTGAATTGTATCGCGCCATTTTAGAGGGACAAACGGATGAAGAAATCACACGTTTGGTGAATTTTTATGATTATTTGGAAATCCAGCCTCTTGCAAATAACCGTTTTATGATTGAAGATGCCAATTATCCTCAAATTCAGGGATATGATGATTTAAAAGAAATTAATCAAAAAATCGTAAATTTGGGTGAATTGTTCCATAAACCTGTTGTTGCGACCTGCGATGTTCATTTTATGAATCCAGAAGACGAAATATATCGTCGAATCATTATGAAAGGACAGGGATTTGATGATGCGGATCATCAGCCACCTTTGTATCTTCGCACGACCGAGGAAATGTTAGAAGAATTCAAATATCTTGGCGATGACAAGGCGTATGAAGTCGTAGTTACAAATACCAGACGAATTGCTGATTGCTGTGATAAGATTGAACCGGTACGTCCGGATAAATGTCCGCCGGTTATTCCGCATTCAGATGAAACTCTACGTGAAATTTGTTATAACAATGCGCACAAATTGTATGGCCCGAATCTTCCGGAAATTGTAACGGCGAGATTGGAACGAGAACTGAATTCTATCATTTCCAATGGTTATTCCGTTATGTATATTATTGCGCAAAAACTGGTTTGGAAATCCAATGAAGATGGTTATTTAGTTGGCTCCCGTGGATCGGTTGGCTCATCGTTTGTGGCTACGATGTCCGGAATTACTGAGGTTAATCCCTTAAGCCCGCATTATTTATGCCCGCAATGCTACTATGTGGATTTTGATTCCGAGGATGTTAAGAAATTTGCCGGCGGTGCAGGTTGCGATATGCCGGATAAGTTATGCCCAAATTGTCAAATAAAGATGCGTAAGGAAGGCTTTGACATTCCATTTGAGACCTTCCTGGGATTTAACGGAGATAAGGAACCGGATATTGACTTAAACTTTTCCGGAGAGTATCAGTCAAAGGCTCATGCATATACTGAAGTAATTTTCGGTGAAGGTCAGACATTTAAAGCTGGAACAGTTGGAACGCTGGCGGATAAAACGGTATATGGCTATGTTAAGAAATACTTTGAAGAAAAGAGCCAACAGGACAAAAACTTTGCCAGAAAACGTGATTGTGAAATAAATCGAATTGTGCAGGGCGGTGTAGGCGTAAAGCGTACAACCGGACAGCATCCAGGAGGAATTATTGTATTGCCATATGGAGAAGAAATTCATTCCTTTACTCCAATTCAGCATCCTGCAAATGATATGTCCTCAACCTTTATTACGACACATTTTGATTATCATAGTATTGATCACAATCTTTTGAAACTTGATATTCTCGGCCATGATGATCCTACCATGATTCGAATGCTTCAGGATTTGACCAAGCTGGATCCAAAGGAAATCCCATTAGACTCACCAGAGGTTATGAGTCTGTTCCAGGATTTGTCTGCATTAAAGATTTCTCCTGAGGATATAGGCGGAACTCAGCTTGGATGTCTTGGTATTCCGGAGTTTGGAACAGATTTCGCAATGCAAATGTTGATAGATACGAAACCACAACATTTCTCCGATTTGGTTCGAATTGCCGGTCTTTCCCATGGAACCGATGTATGGCTTGGAAATGCGCAGGAATTAATTTTATCCGGTCAGGCAACGATTTCGACAGCAATTTGTACGCGAGATGATATTATGGTGTACTTGATTGGTATGGGTTTGGAAGCCGGAAAAGCATTTAAAATTATGGAGAATGTCCGTAAAGGAAATGTGGCTCGTGGTAAGTGCGATAAGTGGCCGGAATGGAAAGAAGATATGCTTGCGCATGGCGTTCCAGACTGGTATGTATGGTCCTGCGAGCGTATTCAGTATATGTTTCCAAAGGCACATGCGGCTGCATATGTTATGATGGCATGGCGAGTTGCTTATTGTAAGGTATTTTACCCTCTGGAATATTATTGTGCTTTTTATAGTATTCGTGCAGATAACTTTAATTATGAAAAAATGTGCTTTGGTCGTGCTAAACTAGATGCAATCATTGCAGATTATAAGAGCCGCGAGGATAATTTATCCCCGAAAGAGGAAGGCGAATTAAAGGATATGCGTCTTGGGCAGGAAATGTATGCAAGAGGTCTGGAATTTATGCCAATTGATTTGTTTAAGTCCCATTCCAGAAATTTCCAAATTGTAGACGGGAAATTATTGCCGCCATTTAAATGTATCGATGGTCTGGGCGAAGCTGCTGCGGATTCGATTTTTGAAGCTGCAAAGGGCGGTCCGTTCCTCTCCAGAGAAGATTTTATTAATCGATCTAAGGTTTCTAAAACTGTTGCTGAAAATATGGCAAGTCTTGGAATTTTGGCAGGATTGCCAGAAAGCAATCAGCTATCCTTGTTTGATTTATTTTAATGAATGAAAGGCCACTGGTTAATCAGTGGCCTTTCATTCATTAAAGTTTTGTAAATTTAGTTTATAGTATTTTAATTTGACGAAATATATTTTGGATTTGTATGATAATAAAAGAATGAAATATGAAATTAGGAAGATTACTCTTTAGGGGCGTTTTAGAGATGAGGATTCCTGAAAAAAATTAGCTTGTTAGACATAAAAAAAGATCTGAGAAAAACTCAGATCTTAAAGTAGCTTGTAGGGGAATCGAACCCCTGATTCCGCCGTGAGAGGGCGGCGTCTTAGCCTCTTGACCAACAAGCCATGTGTCAACCGACTTGCTTATCTTATACTATCGAATAAAAAAAAGCAAGTATTTTTTGAAATATTTTTAAAAAATATTTCCGGATAAAAATCGAACATATTTTCTATTTATGGTTGACATCATATGAATACTATATTATATTAATTATTAGGTTGACGAACAAATGTTCACAATGAGAAGGAGATAATTATGGCAAAAGAAGATA
>JAZUHV010000165.1:0-3035 GCA_045641925.1 Butyrivibrio sp. | reverse complement strand
AGTCCATAAATTACAACCAATGAGAAAGGAAATTTTATGAAAATGAATGAATATTTTGCAGAAGAATTTGTGGATGACCATTCAATCCAATTTGTGATTATTAAAACATATGATTCCACTGTTTCCAAACGTGGATCACTGTATGAAGCAGTAAGAAAATATTGGAAGGTTAGTTTGGATAGAGTCAATAGCGTTCCCTATGTATTGGGAGTTATAAATGGAATTGTTCGTATAGTATACAAAGTGGATGTTTGGTATCCGTCTGAGGAAGTTACAGGTAGATACGAGTTTCGTGGAGAACCTGCACCTGATTCTATCGCATCTAAGTTTGTGGGTAAAAAGATTCCCGATG
Organism: Butyrivibrio sp.; assembly: GCA_045641925.1. GTDB lineage: Bacteria > Bacillota > Clostridia > Lachnospirales > Lachnospiraceae > Eshraghiella. Next base: position 2,683 of record JAZUHV010000165.1, on the reverse strand, counting down.
TGTATAGAAAAAAAGGAATGGCGAGTCCGGTGTTATACCAGAAGTGACGGAGAATATGACTATGTTAATTGAACTAAAAAGTCCTAATCTGGAACGAATATAGCGCGAATACGGCGAAGCAAAGACTGACCGAATCGCATAACAAATCAAGGAGACATCATATATGTCAGCAACAAATGACCATATAACAGAAGAAATTAAAGGTTACGAGTGCGACCTGGAGAATCCATTTGCATTTATGAGTTATGCACATGACGAGAAGGATGCTGCCATTGTAAAGGAGGCGTTCTATAAGCTGTATCGCCTTGGTTACAATCTATGGATTGATATGGCGAATCTGCCGCATGACAGGAACTCCTGGGAAAAGGCGGCGGACCGCGCGTTGATGCATCATAACAACACCTGCAGGCTTATTTTCTTCTTTAGAAGCGAAAGTTCGCTTGTCAGACCGACGGTCCTGCGTGAACTTTCTACGTTCTCCGCGGTTGATGAGCGCCGGGACAATATCATTGTTATCGATATCCGAAAAGAAGTGGGTGTCAGTGATTTGGAAGTTTTGTACGACAGGTTTTGTAACTCGCTTGCGGGCGATGATTACAAATGCTGTGCGGATATTTTTAACATTGTGAGCACCAGTAGCTCCGCGATTCGTCTGCATGAGGATGCGGGCGATAACATCGATAAATTAGTGGATCTGATGGCGGCAGAGTGTGTTAAGCATCAGATTCTTCAGCATTTTAAAATCCATGAGAAGATGGAAAGCATTCTGCATGGAGATTTCTCTATTAAGCTGAAACCAGATCAGGAGCAGGCATTTCAGGTTTTTGTGAAATTACTGGGAAGAATTCACGATTCGGACGAAACGTCTGTGATTCTTGTAAAAGGTAAGCCGGGAACTGGTAAGACGACGCTTGCCATGAAGATGCTGATGCATGCATTGGGTGCAAATGTCAGCATAAATTATGTTACCAAATCCGGCTTCATTCGACAGGCATACGCCTCTGGTGTGAATCAGGAGAGTCGTCCGCTGGCAAAAGAAGTGATTAAAATGCCGGGCGATTATGTGAATGCTCCAACAAACAGTGTGGATGTGATCATTGCAGATGAGGCGCAGCTTTTGGGTTTAAAATCGGGCGTTTTTAATAATCTGGGCGAGAATCAGACGGCGGAGATTATAAATGCGGCCAAATTGGCTGTATTTATTTTAGATGATGACCAACGTATTAGTTTGCATAATCATGGTTCTGTGGCAGAAATCGAGGCCTGTGTGCGCAGAATTGACCCATATGGGGACAATTATTATCCATTTGAACTCTTAACGCAGACCCGTTGCCGTGGCGCGGATTCTTATATAGAACTTGTCGATTCCATCTTAAATATTGGTGGAGAACATTGGGGCCGTGTAGTAAAGACCAGCCCGTATACGATTAAGGTATGTGACAGTGCGAGAGAACTTCATGACCTGGTAGCACAGCATTTGAACGAAAACGAATCTGCCGGTATTCTGGCCGGGTATTGTTGGAACTGGTCCAAAGAGGGACGTGAGGATTTGTCCGTTAAAGATATTGTTGTTGATGATTTAGCCCTTAGCTGGATGCCAGTTACGGAGCAGTTTAATCATCCAAATACCGGCAGGATTGAGTGCGCGTTGCCGATTTATATGGTTCAGGGCCTGGAGTACGATTATGTGGGCGTCATCATTGGCCCGGATTTGAAATTTAAAGATGGCAAGGTGGTTATGGATTTTGCCGAGCATGCTGCTACGGATGGAAATTCCTTTAGGGGGTACAAAGCGGTTCTAAAATCAGGTGATCCAGTGGCGATAAACGAGATGACAGCGCGTGTGGATTCTGTTATCCGAAATGTGTATCGTATCCTGTTAACACGTGGCCTAAAGGGGTGCTATGTGTACTGTGTGGATGCTGAATTAAACGAATACATGAAGCATCGCGTCAAGCGATATGATGAGTCGGAAATGTAAGCAAACCGTTGTGTTTGCAGTGTTTTCAAGCAATGAAATGCATGGTAAAATAAGTATAAAAAATTAACAAATTTAGGAGGGTTTAGTATGTCAATTGTTGGAAAATGGAAACTGGATGCGGTGATGTCCTTTGGATCAGACGAATACATGTCAGTGGAGGAGTTTGTAAATGAACTTCCTAGCTACATTAATAAGGATGATGCAGAGGAAGTTGCTCACGAAAAAGAGCAGAGAATGATGCAGGCAGAGAGCGTTTTGGACATTACAAAAGAAGGTAAAATCGAATCCATGATGCCTATTCCATCCAAATACAGCAAAGAAGAAATCGACAAAGCTGTGGCTTCCGGAGATGTAGAGCTTCGAGGCGATATGATGTTAGTGGATGTTAACGAGTGGAAGGAAGAGGACGGAAAGTTCTTTTTCAGTAGTGGAACCGTTAGCTTTGGCGATGGGGATCCAGAAACAAGCTGGGATGAACTTGAACTTGTGGATGGAAAGCTTGTATTCAATGGCATGAGATACGTTAGAGTTTAATTTTGTTTGCAGAGATTGGAGGCATAATATGTTAACTGAAAAAATTGTAGGATCTGACTTGCTTGTAGTATGTGATGCGCTTACCGGATTGCACTTGGACTGTAGTGCCGAATATACCTTGTCCTGTACCGTAAATGTTATCGACGAGGAGACTTATAAGCTTCTGAC
>JAZUHV010000164.1:0-2290 GCA_045641925.1 Butyrivibrio sp. | reverse complement strand
ATTGCGTAAAGCTTCTGCACAATATTAAAGGATTAAGGAAGAAAAAACATCATGAGTAAGACTGAAATTAAGGAAGCATATTTAACGGGAGAACGTGCCCTCTATGCGATTCAGGATGCAATCATTACGGATTGCGTATTTGACGAGGGTGAGTCACCTGTCAAGGAGGGCAGAAATCTGGAATTGTCAGGCTGTCTGTTCCGTTATAAGTATCCGCTTTGGTATTGTGAAAACGTGACGGTGGACCATTGTAACTGGTTTGAGATGGGACGTTCCGGTGTATGGTATACAAACAATCTTCATGTAACCAACTGCATGATTGAAGCACCGAAGAACTTCCGTCGCTGTAAGCATGTGACGTTGGAACATACCAGCTTAAGCAACGCGCAGGAGACTTTTTGGAACTGCGAGGACATCACTTTAAAGGATGTTGTGGCAAAGGGCGATTATTTTGGTTTCCATAGTGAAAATGTGGAGATTGATCATCTGAATTTGTATGGAAATTATGCATTTGACAGTGGTAAAAATATCACTATTCGCAATTCTCGTCTGATGAGTAAGGACTCTTTTTGGAGCTGCGAAAACGTTACGGTCATTGATTCTGTAATCAATGGCGAGTATCTTGGATGGAATTCTAAGAATCTGACTTTTATCAATTGCACGATTGAAAGCAACCAGGGCCTTTGCTATATCGAGGGTCTGAAGATGATTAACTGCAAATTGATTCATACGGATTTATGCTTTGAACTTTGTAGTGATGTGGATGCGGAAATCGTATCAAAAATTGATAGTGTCAAGAACCCGATTAGTGGAACCATCAGTGCACCGGAAATTACGGAATTGATTATTGACCCAGCACGCGTGGATCCGACAAAGACCGAGATTTATTGTGACTGTATAGGAAAAACCACAACGGAGTCCGACCGCTCGGAATATGTGAAGGTGGATTAGTTTTTGATTTAGATAAAATGAAACTGACGAAAGGAGGGAGTATTTATGGTAATCGATTTTGACCTTGCCGCAATCGGAGTATATTTAATCTTGTTTGTATATTCGACCATTCGATATAAAAGAGACAATAAACAGAACCGATTATTTCGCGCGTTGATTGCAATGGCAATGATTTCAACCATTTTTGATGCGATATCGGCGGTTACCATTACCCATTCGGACAGTGTTCCTGTATGGTTGAACTACCTCTTCAGTATTGGATATTTTGCAACGGAAGCAGTTGCGGCGTATATGTTCACACTGTATATCCGAAATCAGCATGAAACCGGTAAGAGAAATCTTATTGTGACATTGCTTTTGAACATACCGGTACTTGTCTTTGTGGCATTATCTCTCACGGATTACTGGACTGGTGCTTTGTTCTATTTTAATGAGGCAAAAGAATATTGCCATGGGTATTTACAGTTAGGCAGCGTGCGCTTAGAAACCTATTATCTGGTCTTGTCGACCCCTGCCTATTACTTCCTGTTTGCGCTGGTTGATATGCTGATTTTTCGCAAGGAATTTACCAGAAAACAATGGGTATCCGGTGCAACTTATATTGGAATTGTCTTTATACTAATCGTTTTACAGGTATTTGTATGGCCGGAAATTTTATTGTCCTGCTTCGGCTCAGCATTGGCTCTTTTGTCCATGTTAATTACGATTGAGACTCCGGATTATCAGAAGCTGATGAGCCTGAGAAATGAGCTGGTGATTGCCAAGCAGGAAGCGGAAAGCGCTAAGCTTGCCAAATCCGAATTTCTGGCAAATATGTCCCATGAGATTCGTACGCCAATCAATGGTATGTTAGGAATGAACCGAATCATTTTAAAGGATCCTGACATTTCTGATGAAGTGCGCGAATTCTCACAGAACATTGAGGCTTCAGGCAATGGTTTGTTAGCCATCGTTAATGATATTTTGGATTTATCCAAGCTGGAATCCGGTAAGATGGAGCTGGTTCCAACAGAGTATTCTACGCAGGGTCTGATGAATGAGCTGTATCATATGACAGCCTATATTGCACAGGATAAGGGCCTGCAGTTTTTTATGAGTAACAGTCCAAAGACACCCGATCGTTTGGTGGGGGATGAGAACCGCCTGCGCCAGATTATTTTTAATTTGATTAATAATTCTATCCGCTATACAAATCAGGGATCGATCACTGTGTATCTGAGCGCGAAGGAGAACGAGGAAGGACAGATGATTTTGTCCGTATATGTTCAGGATACCGGTGGAGGATTTGCGGAAGAAAAAATGACCAGCCTCTTAGATGGTGCCAATATAAGTCGGATCG
>JAZUHV010000163.1:0-16209 GCA_045641925.1 Butyrivibrio sp. | reverse complement strand
ACAGAACCAGGTCTGCATTGGACGGAGTGCAGCCGAAGACTCTTCAAAAGGTGATTGCGAAGTGCCTTTCCCATGCGCCGAAGGAGCGCTATTCGTCCATGAAAAAGCTGATTCAGGCTTTAGAATCCATAGAATCCAATCAAACTGTACCGGGGATTTTGCGCATTCATTTTGCAGGAGTGATTCCGCACTGCGGCACGACGCATTGTGCCATTGCGGCAGCGCAGCATATGAAAAAACAGGGATATAAGCCGTTGTTAATCGAGCATAATGACAGCGATGATTTTCGAAAGATTGTTCGGGCGTCTAACCGAATTACCTTTCAAAGTGGCGTGTTTATGGCCGATGGACTGAGCTATATTCCTGAGTATTATGATGCTGTGGCACCTGCGATTTCGCCTACCTACAATCGCCTGATTTTTGACGATGGTGTGGTAGGCACATCCAATCAGGAGACCCTGCTTCAGGGGGATATAATCTGTCTGGTCTGTGGCGCTTCGCCGCAGGAGGTGGAGACTTTGGAACGATTTTTGTGGGAGGACCCACTGCGGATGAAGGATCGCCCGGAACGATTCCGACTGCTCATAAACTTTGCTGATGCAAAGCGGTACAAGCGGCTTGCACGTTATCTGGGAAAGATTGAACCCGTGCGCGTTCCGTATGCACCCTGAAAGGGAGAAAGGATTTCGTATGAGACGTAGAAACAAAGGAACCATTCGTAGGACAGGCCCCGTTACCGTGGGCGTGCGTGGCGCAGGCTACCACGTGGGGACGACCCATGTCATGATTATGCTTGGGACATATCTTGCGATGGTAAAGGGCTATCGCGTGGCGGTGGTGGAGATGAACGAGGGCCGCGGGCTTCGGCAAGCTGAGGAAATTAGGAATTCACTGTGCCCGCCCAAAAGGGCGCACAAGAAACGATTGACAATGTATGGGCCGGCGACTGACGAACTAATCTCTGAACTTTTAATGCGCGAGGGCGACGAGCAGTACGATTTCCTTCTGATGGATTGCGGCAACGCAAATGACCCCGCCCGAAATGAATCGGGCAATCGCATGTTTTCCATTTGTAATCGACGGATTATGGTCGCCAACTTATCCTGGTGGCGACTCGCGGAGTGTACGACGTATTTAGAATGCAATCGCAGCGCCTCAGAAACCGACTGCAGGGAAATGGTCGGAACGGATGTAATTCCGGAGGCAGCCGCCTACCTAAAGAAGGAGTACGGTGTGAAGGTGCGCACAGTGCCGGTGGAGCCGGACCCATTCTTTCTGCATGCAGATACTCTTGCCTTCTGCGAGGATGTCGCCGGAGACTGGTAGAGATCTCAATATATCACGACCGTCGTTTCGGAAAACCAACACTTTCGGCGAGACTGGCATCTTACCGAACAATCCAACAAGATACAATTACGTGAGCGAAGCCGCACCCGTCCGGGTGCGGTTTTTGCATAGTTTATGAGAGGAATCGAAATTGACAAATAGGACCAAGGGTGGTAGCATAATAGGAAATTATAACTAGATTCCGAGGCGTGTGAGAAACAAATAGTTTGTCAGATAAAGACAAATGGTTTGTTTTATTTTTTTGGAGGTGCAAATGAAAAAATATTTGAAAAAAGCAATGGCCCTGCTGCTAGGCGTTTTGTTGGTGTTTGGAATGATTCCGGCAACCGCACTGATGGCAGATGAGGCAGAAGAAACCTGGATCGAGATTTACACCGTCGATGATCTGTATGATGTACGTAATGATTTGACGGCCAATTATAAGCTGATGAACGATCTTGACCTGACCGAGGCAACTGCCGAGGGAGGTGTTTATGATTTTAAAGGACACGGATGGAAACCGATAGGTGTTGATGATAACTATTCTGCCACTTCGTTTACTGGAAAATTTGACGGTTGTGGACATACGATTTCCGGAATGAGAATTAGCGGAAGCCTCTCATTTTCTAATTACGTGTATGTTGGCCTATTTGGGGCAATAAATAACGCAATTATCAAAAATCTTAAAATGACGGATGTAAAAATAGACATAAATGTATACGCGAAAGGTAATATTTATATTGGAATACTGGCGGCGAGTGCTGATAGCTCCGTAATAGAAAGTTGTAGTGTGAGTGGGGACCTGGTAGCTTCTTGCAAGAATGATGCTGATTCTAAATATAATAGCTCAATAGGCGGTATTCTTGGTGAAATTCGTCCTAAGGGTGAGGTTGCTAAATGCTCAAATCTGGCAAGAATTTTCGTAACATGTGATACTTCTGGCAATGTAGGATCAACATGTCCTAGTTGGAATGTGGGTGGAATTGTTGGAGGTAGTATTTATTCTTCGGGTTCTAGTTATATTCGAAAAATTACCCTATGTAGCAATTGGGGGGATATATCGACCAATTGCATTGGTTTTTTTGATAATAAAATTTACGAAGGAGGAATAATAGGAGGTGGAATTGAAAAAGCGACAATCGACAGTTGCTATAACGCTGGAAAAGTTAAAAATCCAATTGATGGTACGACTTCCGCGACGATATCCAAATCCTATTCTGTAGCTGGAGGAACGGGTGAGTTTAAATCCCCTACAAGTTATTACCTGGCAGGAACTGCAGCAAGCTCTTCGACCGCAACTTCTCTTACCGACTACCAGATGCGCCGCCAGGAATCTTTTGCAGGCTTTGACTTTGATACGATATGGACGATGGATCCACAGCTAGAATATCCTTATCCGACGCTTCAGTGGGAAGAGGCTGTGGATACCGTTGAATTGAAAACGGTGCCAGCGAAGACCTCCTATTACACAACCGATTCGAAACTGGATTTGACCGGTGGCAAGCTTCGCATTTATTTTGATGATGAAACCAATCAGACGGTTGATATTCTTGACAGCATGATTGCACCATATGATTTATCTACGCCTGGAACCAAGACCATTTCCATAACCTATCATGGAAAGACGATTACGTATGACATCACGGTTGTGGACCGTGGTGCGGTGACGGGGCTTCAGCTCCTTTCCGGTCCGAATAAGACCACCTTTGTGAAGGGAACAGCTTTTGATTTTACTGGTGCGAAGGCTAAGATTACGTATGCGAATGGCCAGACCGAGACGGTAAATATTACACCGGAAATGGTAACCGGAGCGGATATTACACACACCGGAGACTATGAGGCTGTATTTACGACTGGCGGTAAGTCCGTTAAATTTAACGTTAAGGTTGTACCTGTTATAGAAACTGCATTTGCGATTTCGACAAAGCCGGCAAAGCTCACCTATAACCGGGGCGAAGCCTTGGATCTGACGGGCATGGTTTGCACCATTACAAAGAATAACGGCACTTCGGCTAATACAGCGAGCTATCACACCGAAGGCGATACCACTACCTGCGGAACAAAGACAATCAAGGTAATTTACAACGCTGATGAAACGTTCTTCGATACCTTTGAAATTGAAGTGGTTGCGAATATCGCGGGCTGTGATGTTGAGATTTTGGATACTGATCTGAAATATACGGGAACCGCACAGGAGCCTGCAATTCTCGTGAAGGACGCAGATAAGACCTTAGTTAAGGGCGTGGATTATACCGTTACCTATAGTAATAATATTTTACCGGGTACGGATACGGGTGTTATTACCATTCAGGGTAAGGGCATCTACTCAGGAACCAAGGTTGTGAACTTCTCCATAGAGAAAGTGGATTCCGTGGCAGCCTTCCTGGAGAGTGAGGTTACCAAGGAAGTTGGCGCGGCACCATTCGTAAACGAATTAACAACCGAAACGGATGGAACGATTGGATATACTTCTTCAAATACTTCTGTAGCGACTGTAAATGCAGCAGGTGTTGTGACGATTCTTGCAGCAGGAACGACTACTATCACCGCGAATATTACTGGCGGAACGATTTATCAGAATCAGAGTGCGTCCTACACACTGAACGTTACAAAGGCAAAGAGCTCCGGAGCATTTGCAGAGCTGGTTGTAACAAAGAATATTACGGATGCGAAATTTACGAATGCCTTGACGGCAACTACGGACGGACAGATTCTTTACACCTCAAACAATCCATCTGTAGCGACTGTTGATGCCTTGACCGGCGAGGTTACGATTGTCAGTGCCGGTAGTGCCAAGATTACGGCGACAATTTATGGCTGTACAAATTATTTGGATACGACACTGAACTATCGACTGATTGTCAATAAGCTGAGAACGGAGATGGCATTCGATGCGGATGCAGTTGAGAAGACCTATGGCGATGATGCGTTCACCAATGTGTTAACTTATCTGACTGATGGTGAAATCGTTTATTCTTCCAGCAATCCTGACGTAGCAACGGTGGACCAGAATGGTGAGGTGACAATCCTTGGTGGCGGAACGACCATTATTAAGGCAAAAACGGCCGACTGTGAATTCTATACAGACGCCGAAAAGACATATACGCTGACAGTGAAGAAACTTGACCAGACGCTTACGGCAAAGGCGAGTGCCACTACGATTGTAAATGGAAAGACCGCTACGATTACCGCAACGGGAACTGGTAAGATTACTTACACTTCCTCTGATACGACCATCGCGACGGTTTCTTCCGCTGGTGTGGTAACGGCAAAGAAGGTTGGTAGCGTAACCATCACTGTGAAGGCTGCTGGTAACAATGGTTATAACGCGGCGACAAAGACGCTTACAATGAAGGTTACTCCTGCTGCAACCACAAAGACCACTTTGGAAAATGTATCGGCTGGAATCAAGATTACCTGGGCTCAGGTTACAGGGGCTACTGGATATTATGTCTATCGCGGTTCCACAAAGATTGCAACGATTAAGAGTGGTACGACATTAACTTATACCGATAAGTCAACCCTGACCAATGGAACCAAGTACGCTTACAAGGTTGTCGCGTATGCAGCAACCGGAACCGGAGCAAGTGGCACGGCAGTGTCGACATATCGATTAAGCTCATCAGCTATCTCTTCTGCAACGAATTCGGCAGCAGGAAAGGCTACAGTAAAGTGGGCAAAGAATGCAAAGGCGACCGGCTATGAAATTAAGTATGTAACGGGAACGACAACAAAGACGATTACGGTTAGCGGTTATGCAACGGTAAGTACTGTGATTTCTTCGCTGAAGAAGGGAAGTACCTATAAGTTCTATGTAAGATCCTATAAGACTGTGAGCGGTGTAAAATATTACTCCGCATGGAGTGAAGCGGTAAGCCTTAAAATTACAAAATAAAGTTACAGAGCGGTTTCGGACCAGAATGGTTTGAAACCGCTTTTTTGTATATTTATAATCTCTAATTGCAAATTTATAGGAAAAAGGTTATACTTAATTGCGACAAATGATTGGAAAGGAGGATGAACATGTGTTGAATGTCCTAATGCACCACATGTTTCAATCAGTATGAACAACAAGTTAAGCACCAAAATCTTGCTCCCAATTATCTTGATGGTCGTAATTACGGCTCTCTATGTGGGTGCGGTAATTACCATAAATATGGAGGTTAGTAAAAGCTTTAACAAAATCACCGAGGTAGAGCTGAATGGTGTTAAGGCCATGGACTCCATGAAGTTAAACATCGTTCAGGTACAGCAGTGGCTGACGGATGCCAGTGCGACTGCATATACCGATGGTTTTGATGAGGCTGCAGATGCTCGCGATGGCGTGTATGAAAATGCAAACAAGTTAAAGGCCGACTATCCGGAAAAAGCAGCCTTCCTTGACCACTTGCTGGTTGATTTTGAAGCGTACTATGAGACCGGCACCCGCATGGCACATGCGTACATCGATGAAGGCAGAGATGCAGGAAATGAAGTCATGGAAGAATTCGATGAAACCGCTTCCAAACTGACGGAAGAATTGGGCGAAATCGAGGAATACATTGATAATCAGGTTGATGAGGCTGTTTTGGCAAACACCAACTTGATTAATATTATCCGCGGCGTAAGTATTGGTATGATTATTCTGTTTGTTATTGATTTCGTAGTTACAATTTTCTACGTAAGCAGAATCATTACAAAACCAATTACCGTTGTAACGAACTTTATTAAGGCAATTTCTGAGCGTGATTTGACCTTGGAAGAGATGCCAAATAAGAGAAAGGATGAAATCGGTGTTCTGGCGGATTCCTCTAACAAGCTTTTGGCGAATTTGAAGGATATTATTGGGAATTTGAATGCCTCTTCAAATCTTTTGAATGAGTCCTGCCAGGTAATGAATGACAGTGCAAGAGAAATCACTGCTTCCTTAAATGATACCACCACTACAATCGGAACCATTACAACGGCAACGAATGAGCAGGCAGAAAAGACTCAGATTACTACGGACAATGCCGTAGAATTAAAGAATCTTGTGGATCAGAACAAGAGCATTACCGCGCAGCTGTTTGAATTGAACCGTGATATCCAGACTGTTAGCGATGAGAGTATGGATTCCATCCAGAAGCTGAATGCTGTTACCCATGAGAATCAGGAATCCTTAGGGGAAATTTTAGAGAGCCTGGCGAAGATTACCGAAAGCACCGAGAAGATTGACAATGTAAGCCAGTTGATTAATGGCATTGCAACCCAGACAAACCTGCTTTCTTTGAATGCATCTATTGAGGCGGCAAGAGCTGGTGAAGCAGGACGTGGATTTGCCGTTGTAGCAGAAGAGGTAAGAAGTCTTGCAGAAGAGACCGCTAATTCCGTAAAGGAAATCAATGAGATGATTGCTGAATTGCAGACCAGCGTAGCTCGTGCCAATGAGCTTGGCGAGAAGGTTAACGATACCTCTAAGAAAGAGGCAGAGCAGCTTCGAATTACGATTGAAAAGTATGATGCAATTTCTGGCGGCCTGAAATCTGTTGATTCTGAAATTGAAAAGATTACCGAGTCCAGCAATACGATGGCAGATAATTGTGATGTAGTATTGGCAGCAGTAAGTGATATGTCCGCAATTGCAGAGGAAAATGCTTCCGCTACCGAAGAGTGCTACGCATCAACCGAGGAAGTATTGGCTGTAATGCATAACATCAGTAAGATTAGTGATGACATTTTTACAGAAGCACATAAGCAGCAGGAAGTTGTTAAGAATTTCCGCCTTGCACAGTAATACGTCTGCAAGAAAGTTCGCCGATTTATCGAGAAATAAAGTGACAATATGCATAGAACCTTTTATAATAAATAGAGTAAAATCCATTTTGGGAGGGTATTATGGCAGAAAATAAAACTTATAGATATGTTGAGCCGTATTGGAAGGTTGATGAGACCGGTTTGGCTCATGTTATTAAAGAGGCGGACGATGATTATGTGTCCGATATGTTCATTCCAAAGGATGTGCTGGTAGAAGCTTTCCAGAAGTTTATGCCAAACGTTGCTGCAGCTCCTGCAGCCGCTGAAGAAGCACCAAAGTATATGGAGGCAGAACAGCCTACCATCAATGTTCCGGACGAAGCCGATATTCCATTCTTCCAGTTGCAGACAGCTGGTACCGAGGCTCGCCTGAACGATTTGTCCAAGCTGATTGGTGAGAAGTACGGCATTGAGGTATGGGGCTTCGCTTTGAAGCAGATTATTACCGATGTGGTTTCCTTCTGTGGAATTGCATATGAAGGAAACAACAATATTCCTGCAAAGTTTATTGTATTGATCAACCAGAGAGACAGCACATTAAAGAAGCGTATCTGCAAGTACATCAGTTACAACTCCGGTGTGAAGTTCACCACTGATGATTACTTCTGGATTATTGTTTCTGAGCTGTTGTATTTCCTGCAGCACTAGGTTTGTTTTGCACTATTAAGATTTATTGTTGTAGGGATGAGAAAAATGGATGAAAGGCATAATTTTTGTGTAAGATGCGGCAAGAAACTTGAACTTGAGCCAGTATTTGAATTGGAAAGCGGTGCTATAGTCTGTGAGGACTGTATGTTAAGTCAGCAGGCTAACGAAGAGTCCTTAAAATATACACATGGTCAACCGGAATTATCGGAGCAGGAGAAAAAATGGCTAGAGGAGGAGAACTCTTTCGCAAAGAAGAAAAGCGGCTACGATGATAAAGAAATGTTGGATTATTCAAGTGCTATCAGAAACTGGCTTGTTTTTGGGCTGGTTACACTTATCCTTTCTAGTGTGATTGGAGCGATTTCTATTTGGACTACGATAGGAAGGTATAATGGCTTTTTTGTGTTTGTAGGATTCGTTGTAATGATAGGTGGTATTATACTATCTATTATGCTTTTCCAGTTTGCGATGGGGTATGCACAGCTTATACACGACAATAGAGTAATGATGCATACTTTGATCGAACTCCAGGAAAGTATGAACAGGAAAAATGAGGAGAATTAATTAAATATGACTTTTAACAGCCTGACATATTTGTCAGGCTGTTTTTATGAAGAGTGCCGAAGTTGGACTATGGTTATTGCGACCATTCATCAAATCACTTATAATAAAAATAACTATGGGCTAAAATGACATGAAAAGAGGTGACCTCATGGCTAGAAAGTATGCAGATGATTCGGATGATGATTTTGAATTTGAAGATGATGTGGAAGTGGTGACGGAATCGCTTGATGAGGCACCGGTGGAAGAATATGAAGGAGCTGAGCAGACAGAAGCAGAGGACGGAATCGAGATTGAGGAGGTCCTTTTGGAGGATGAGGAGGAACGCCCGCTCCCGGCACGCGGACGCGGCAGACAGCATACCGTTCCTATTCCTGCGCTTATCGTGCTGGGTGTTATTTTGGTTGTCGCGATTGGTGCAGCAGCAATCTTACATTTTCGCGCAGAAAGGCCGAATACAGCAATGGTAGAACTGACAGAGTACCTCGAGATTAACGATGGTGAAATTGCGACCTATGTGAATGATGAACGGATCGACTCTCCGATTAGTTGCGAGAATGGCGTTTATTACATCACGAAGGACTATGTTTGCGAGAACCTTACAAATAAATTTTATTTTGATTGTACCTTGGGCAGCATCTTATATACTACAGCGACCGAGCTTTGCGAGGTGAAGATGGATAGTGATACCTTCTTTAGGAATGAGGAGCCGACGGTATATGACCACAAGCTTGCGATTCGTAAGGGCGATACGATTTATCTGTCGCTTTCCTTTGTATTTGAGATAGATGCTTATGGTTATGGGTATTATATTGATGAGAATCCGGCACGTGTACATATTTACGAGGGTGAAATTGACCGGGACTGCATTGCCTGGGCAGAGGATCTGACAACGGTGAATATTCGTGTGGCGAACTCCATCAAAGCCGCACTGGTGGCAAGCTTTGACCCAAAGGAAGATCAAAGCTACTGGTATGTGGCTGGCGAAGACCTGGCAAAGTCCGGCTGGACCTTTGTTCATTGTACGGATGGTCGTTATGGTTATGTAAAGAACGAGGAGATTGGTAAGGTTAAGGGAACGAAGTTTGCACTAAGCGTTCGCGAAGCCACTCCATACCCTGCGCTTTTAAAGGATTATGATGTGCTGCTTGGCTGGCAGGGTGTTTACAGCACCTATGATAATGATGCGGTGAGCCGTTTGATTGATAATGCGCCGACGATGAATACCATTTCCCCAACCTGGTACATGGTTTCAGACAATGGGGGCAATGTATCCTCCTTTGCGAGTCAGGCATATGTGGACTATGTTCACAGCATGGGGCTAGAGATTTGGCCATTAATCAGTGATTTTAATTTCCCAAATGATGAGTCTATGAACGAGACGCTGTTTTTAAGCAGCTTTGAGAGCAGAAGTCATTTGATTTCCGTTATGATGGCGGAGGCAGAGACCTTCGGCTATGACGGCTGGAATATCGATTTCGAGCATGTTCCGGGCGAGTGCGGACCGGACTTCATTCAGTTCATTCGTGAGCTTTCCATCGCCTGCAGAAAGGCTGGACTGGTGCTTTCTGTGGACAATTATGTACCGCGTAGCTGGAGAGCGCAGTATATGCGCAAGGACCAGGGCGAGTGCATTGATTATTACATTGTAATGGGCTATGATGAGCACTGGCAGGGCGGTGAGGAGGCCGGAAGTACGGCATCTATCGGCTTTGTCAAGAATGGGCTTGACCAGACACTTTTAGAGGTGCCTGCAAACAAGGTGCTGATGGGAGTTCCATTTTATACCAGACTTTGGCAGAGCACCTCAACGGACGATGGCGTGAAGCTGACCAGCACCGCTTATACGATGGCCGGTAGTGAAGAAGTTGTGGACAAACTGGGACTTACAAAGGAGTGGGACGATGGCATCGGACAGTATGTTGCAAAGGGCTCGGTTGATGGAGTTTATTACAGCATCTGGATTGAAAATAGCGATTCCATGCGTGTACGTATAAAGGCAATTCGTGAGCGTGAAGTGGCCGGAATTGCAGCCTGGTCTCTTGGGTTTGAAACGCCGGAGACGTGGTATATTTTAGAGAAATAAAGAAGAAGTAGTATGGATACAATTGTCAAAAAAATTACAGAGGATTCTGGGGAAAATGCGAAGCTTTTGGCCGAAGCTGGAGCAATTTTGGCGCGTGGTGGTCTGGTGGCATTTCCGACAGAAACCGTATATGGTCTGGGTGGCGATGCCTTTGATGCTACGGCTGCAGAACGCATTTATGCCGCAAAGGGACGTCCAAGTGATAATCCTTTAATTGTGCACATCGCAGAGGTTTTAGATCTTTCCAAGCTCTCTGATGAGGTTCCTGAGGTGGCTTATCGGCTGGCAGAAGCCTTCTGGCCGGGTCCATTGACCATGATTGTGAAAAAGAATGAAGCGGTTCCGAGGACCGTTACCGGCGGGCTGGACACGGTGGCAGTACGTCTGCCGTCACATCCGGTGGCACGAGAGATGATTCGTCAATCCGGCACCTTTATTGCAGCGCCGAGCGCGAATCTTTCCGGCCGACCAAGCCCGACAACTGCCAAGCATGTGGTGGACGATTTGACCGGACGCGTGGATATGATTATAGATGCCGGTGCAATTGAGATTGGTCTGGAGTCCACGATTGTGGATTTGACCGGACCGGTTCCGATGGTTCTCCGCCCGGGATATATTACGCAGAAAATGCTCTCTGAGGTAGTGGGGGAAGTGCAGCTAGACCCTGCTCTGATGGTCGGCGTGAAGGGCGATGTTAAACCGAAGGCACCTGGCATGAAGTATCGTCATTATGCGCCAAAGGCGGAACTGACTGTCGTGGAAAGTGAGAGCAATTCTTCGGATTCCGTGATTCGTGCGATGGCACAATTGACCGATCAGGCACTTTTAGAAGGCAAGAAGGTCGGACTGATGCTTTCAAAGGAATACGCGGAAAAACTGGGAGAAAAAGAGGGTGTGTGCTATCAGATTCTTGGTTCTTCGGCCAATGAAGACGAAATTGCGCACAATCTGTTCGCCGCACTGCGTAGCTTTGATAATGCGCAGGTGGAGGTTATTTACTCAGAGGGCTTTTCAATGGAGGGCATCGGCCAGGCCATTATGAACCGTCTGTTAAAGGCTGCAGGACAAAAGATTTTAAGGGTGGAATAATGCCTATGAAATACGATAAACTCATTTTTGTTTGCAGGGACAATTTGCTACAGAGTCCGGTCGCTGCGGCGCTGATGAACCATATCAAGCGGGACGAATGGCTGGAGGTAACAAGCCGTGGCCTGATTGTATTGTTCCCAGAGCCATACCATTCCAAAGCCTATTCTCTTTTGCAGAATAATGGCATTATTCTGAACAATGGTACCGCTATCGGCATTGATGCATCGGATTTCTCTGATACGACATTGATTTTGGCAATGGACCGTGATGTCCAGAACGAAATACTGGAAGAATTTGATACTGCAAAAAATGTTTTCACGATTATGGAATTTGCCGGCGGCAGTGGCAATATCCTGGACCCATACGGTGGCGATGTGGACTTATATGCGATGTTTTATGAGTCTATTCGTGGCTGGGTCATCAAGGTGGAAGAAACACTTCATCGCATGAATGAGGCAACTCTTTTGAGAGAAGCAAATGGTTCGGATACGGACCAGGAATAAAGATAGTTAAAGGAGAAAGAAAAATGATTGCTTTAGGATCAGATCACGGCGGATATGAATTAAAGGTCGCTGTTATGAATCATTTAGAGGAGAGAGGAATGTCCTTCCATGACTATGGATGTTATGGCTTGGAGTCTTGCGATTATCCGTTGTTTGGCCGTGCTGCGGCTGAGGCGGTTGCTGACGGAACCTGTGACCGAGGTATTGTAATCTGCACTACAGGTATTGGCATTTCCATTACTGCGAATAAGGTGAAGGGAATTCGCGCTGCACTTTGCACCAGCTTGAACCAGGCAAAAATGACCCGTCTTCACAATGACGCAAACGTATTGGCACTGGGTGCTTCCACGGTTTCTGTGGAGGAGGCTTTGGCAATTGTGGATATGTTTTTGGATACAGAGTTCTCGAATGAGGAACGTCACCAGAGAAGAATTAATTTGATTGAGGGATAACCCCTTCCAAGCCGGATCGACAAACACCATTCATAAAAATCGCTTTGCGATTTTCTGAATGCAAGCCGGATCGACAAATCGTCATTCAAAAAAATCGCGGAGCGATTTTTATTTCATGTCGTTTGTCGCCTTATATGTCTAAAATCAAAAATAGCCAGCTGCAAGTGAACTTGCGCTGGCTGTTTCTGATTTTATCCCTATCCGGCTTGTTATTCGTCACATCATCGGTGCAAATAATCTTAATATTGGTAAGATTAACCGTTTGAAGAAGTTCTTGTTTTTGCTTTCTTCCAGAGTTACCTGATGGCAGCGTTCCTGGGTTTTTAAAAAGTCCTCTTTTATCTTTGATACGACATCCGTATGTGCCATCCACACACCATTTTCATAGTGATGTACCAGACTTCTGAAGTCCAGATTGATGGTGCCGACGGTGGCAACCTCATCATCCGATACAAAAATCTTTGCATGGACAAATCCTGGCGTATATTCATAAATTTTGACACCTGCCTGAATGAGCTGTTCATAATAGGATTGCGTCAGGATGAATACAAGCTTCTTGTCCGGAATTCCCGGAGTCATTATGCGTACATCCACGCCACACTTCGCAGCATTACAAAGTGAAGTTACCATGATGTTATCGATAATCAGATAAGGGGTCATGATGTAAACATATTTGTGTGAATGGTTGATGATATTTAGGTATACATTGGCGCCAACGTATTCACTATCTCCCGGATAATCGGTATATGGTGCAATGTATCCGTTTTCGTAGTTTGGATCCGATGGTGGAAGCGGAATAGCCTTTGTCAGGTTATCATCCACATGCATACTGTCCCAAAGCGCCAAAAACAGGATGGTCATTCCATAAACAGCATCGCCCTCTAGACGAATCGCAACGTCCTTCCAATGTCCGAAAACCATCTTTGCATTGATATATTCATCGGCCAGGTTTACGCCACCTGTGTAGGCTACGCGCCCATCCACAACACAAATTTTTCTATGATCACGGTTGTTGTAGCGAGAGTCGAACACATTTCGATAACTGCCGAATTCATAGCAGCGAATACCGGCTGCACGCATGGAGTCACGGAATTTCGTGGTTATCTTAAACAGGCTTCCGAAGCTGTCGAAAACGAATCGCACATCGATTCCTTCGGCGGCTTTTTCTTTTAAAATATCCAAAATGGACTGGAACATCACGCCATCTTCGATGATGAAATATTCCATGTAGATGAATTCCTTCGCCGAGCGCAAATCCTCAAGCATAGCGCTTAACATATCTTCACCAAGCGGATAGTAGGTGGTCCTGGTGTGGCGATACACCGGCGCGCTGGCATATTCGTACAAATAATTGGCCTGTGCAGCGGCATCCTCATCAAATTGTTTCAGATGATCGTTGGCTACTGGGCCATTGAGGATTGCCTCGTTGACATATTCGTTGACATGTTTCATACGCGTACGCTCTTTTTTGGAGAAACGCGCGTGACCGTAAACCAGATAAATAACCCAACCAAAGACCGGAAACGTCAGTAAAATGATAATCCATGGAATTTTATGGATGGAGTTCTGGTCGGAACGAACGATATAAAATACCGCAATCAGGGAGATGACATCGAATGCCACATTGATGTGTCTTAGATACCCCTGAAAGAAAAAATAAGGTACGACTATGACCCCAAGCTGCAACACGGATGCCAAAAACAAAGCCAGAACACGTACCCAAATTGCGGATTTTTTTCGCAGTGATTTCATAGCAAAAAACCTCCTGTATATTCACTTCATAATCCAAGGTCAATATAGCATATTTTTAAAAAAAATTCAAAAGGACTAAGTTGCATTTTCTGTCATAAGATTTGTGACTTTCGTTCTATATTTTATGGACTTTTGACGAAGATGTTGATATAATGAACAATAGTATATTCTAGGCGGTTTGTAGATGTCAGGTTCCCGTAGAACAGTTTTAAAATCTTTGGCGTTGATTACGCAGCTGGGTATTATGGTAATTACCCCAATTGCTTTGTGCGCTTTTATAGGGATTATGATTGATCGTGCGGCCGGAACCAACTGGATTATTTTTCCATTCCTCGCACTTGGCGCGGTGGCCGGAATCACCAGTGTATACAAAACGGTTATGAAAGTCGTGAAACAGGACGAGGCCGAAAAAGCGGCTAACCGGGATCCTGTAGTCGACAAGCTGATGGAAAGTCTTAATGAGACACCATACGAAGGGGAAGACGATGAGTCAGGAAGATAAAAAACTCATAGGAACGATGGTCGCTATTATGGCTGCATATACAGTGATCGCCTCCATTCCGACCCTGATCTTTTCCAAGGACCGATTGGGCAATGAACTTGGCCTTGTGATTGGTCTTCTGATGGCAGTTGCGATGCTGTTTCATATGCACGCAGTAACGGTACGCTCCTTTTATTACGAAGGAAATAAAAAAGCGCTGTTTATTCGCAATAGCATCCTGCGATATGTTCTCGTGGGCGGGCTTTTGGCGGCAGCGGGTTTAACCGGCTTTGTCAATCCGTTATTTATGCTGATTGGCATGCTGAGTCTTAAGGTTTCAGCTTATCTTCAACCAGTGGTTTCGAAGATAGTGGGAATAAAAAAATAAAATAAGGAAGGTGAGAATGTGACAGGAACGCTTTCCAGCATGATGATCCTGATGGCTGACGACGTGGACTTTTACATCAAAGGACTGTTTAAGTATGCCACGCTATTCGGACAGGATTTATGGATCACAACAACACATGTTGGAGTCATCATCATTGACATCGTGCTTATTGTCCTCATGATTGTTGGCTACAACAAAATCAAGAAGACAAAAGCGGACGAAAAGCCGGGCATGCTTGTAAACTGCCTTGAGATGTTCGTTAACTTTGTGGACAATATGGTCACGGCGACAATGGGAGTCGTAAATGGCAAGAGATTCCGAAACTGGATATGCATCTTATTGATGTTTATCTTAGTCTGCAACATTTCCGGTTTGTTCGGCTTACGAGCACCGACAGCAGACTACGGCGTAACATTTGCACTTGGTGTGATTACCTTCGGCTTAATTCAGGTCAATGGCCTGCGAGCAAAGAAGTGGAAGCATGTCAAGGCCTTGTTCGAGCCAATACCAATTATGTTCCCATCGAACGTGATTGGCGAAGTCTCTACTCCAATTTCATTGTCCCTGCGTTTGTTCGGTAATATTATGTCCGGAACAATCATTATGGGACTCTTGTATGGCCTGCTCCCGACGGCACTGACCGTTGGTATTCCGGCAGTGGTACATATTTATTGTGATATGTTCTCCGGTGTTATTCAGGCGTACGTATTTTCTATGTTGACGATGGTATACATCAACGACAAAATTACCTAATTATCAGGTACAAAAAACATTATTAAAAAGACTCCCGTAAAGGGGGAGATCCACAGGAGGATTTAAAAATGGATGGAATTTCTAATGAAGCATTTGTATTAGGATGTTCAGCAATCGGTGCTGGTCTTGCAATGATCGCCGGTGTTGGTCCTGGTATCGGTGAAGGATACGCAGCTGGTCAGGCCGCTGCAGCAGTTGGTCGTAACCCAGGCGCTAAGTCCGATGTTACTTCTACCATGTTACTTGGTCAGGCCGTAGCAGAGACCACTGGTCTTTACGGTTTCGCCGTAGCTATCATTCTGTTATTCGCTAACCCACTTCTTGGAAAGATTAAATAATTCAGATAGTGTGTTACCAAGAAAGCAGAAGGGAGGCTTAACGCTTGGATAGAATATTTG
>JAZUHV010000162.1:0-1765 GCA_045641925.1 Butyrivibrio sp. | reverse complement strand
TTTACAGGCAATCATTCTAGGCAGTGACGGTCAGCGATATGAGCAGGCAAAGGGTGGAGCCGGTGCTGCTCGTTCGGGCGATGAAAATTCGCTGCTGATGGGGTCTGGCAGTGGCATCTATTTAATGGAAAATGGCAGCTCCTATATGTATTCTGGCGATTATACGAATGGTATTCGTTCCGGACGCGGAAAAACCTTTTGGAAGGTCAGCAATGGCTATGAATGGTCTGAGAGTGAATGGGTGGATGATGCACCGAATGGGGCAGGTTCCTTCTCGCATTATGGACCGTATTATATTAAGCATGTGAATTTTACGAAGACAGTTTCTGGCACATTGGTGAACGGACTTTGGGAAGGGCCTGTGAAGGTACGAATTGAAACGAAAGAAAACCAGCGTACCTATCAGCTGGAGTTTTCTGCAAAAGACGGATTGCCTATAGAAAATTTGCACGACCAATTGGTCGAAAAATTCCCAAATGAGACCTTTGATCCAAATTTGTTTTACTATGCGATGACTACCGAATATTTGGATAAAAGAAATCATTTGGTTTCGGTGGAGAATTTGGATGATGCCTGGGTATTGTCTGCGACTGCTACACAAAAGCTGGGAACCCTGGGCTATGGAGAATAGAGAATGACAAAAAAAGAGCATGCGATTGCAGTTTGTGAAAGACTGGATACGTATTACACAACGGAACTGACGTGTTATTTGGAGCATGAAAGTGCCTGGCAGCTATTATTTGCCACCATTCTTAGTGCTCAGTGCACAGATGCAAGAGTGAATATTGTAACACGTGACCTGTTCGTGAAATATCCAACCGTGGAAGCCTTTGCAAAGGCGGACCTGAAGGAATTGGAAATGGATATTCGGCCAACGGGCTTCTACCATAATAAGGCAAAAAATTTGATTGCCTGTGCGGGCGAACTGTTAGCAAGGCACGGGGGCGAGGTACCCAAAAGCCTGGAGGAATTGATTGCACTAAGTGGTGTGGGAAGAAAGACAGCCAATGTCATTCGCGGTAATATTTATCATGAACCAAGTGTGGTTGTGGATACTCATGTAAAACGTATTTCTGGGAAACTTGGTTTGACAAAAAAAGAGGACCCTGAACAAATCGAGTACGACTTGATGAAGGTCCTGCCTAAGGATCATTGGATCCTATATAATATTCAGATTATTCGACTGGGAAGAAATATTTGTTTCGCCCGCAGTCCACACTGTGAGGAGTGCTTTATGAAGGATTTGTGCGCGGATTATAAAAAGCGCCATTAGTTGGATGGCAATAAATTGCCATCGCGAATGTCCTTTAACTTTTGGACGATGGAATCTTTGAGCAGAGTGGTTGTCAGACCATTTGCTATCTCAATCAAATCATCGATGCGCTCTGGCGTACCGCGGCGGCTGTATTCCTGCGCTAAGAGATAATAATTGCGGCTGATGTCCGTGCCAAGCTTGATGCCGTATTCCAAAACCGTGACGGCGGCATCTCGCTCATCTAAATCCATTAATCGAGCGCCCCAACGTGCCAAAGTGTTGACAAGTGTGGTATAATTTTCGTCATATTCAGAGAGTTGTGAAAGGTTCGCAATTCCGTAAGCTTCCTTTAAATCTGTGTTGGTATATTCACTCAGATTAAGGATGCGCTGACTGGACAGGGTACGGATAGTATCCTGATATTCTGCAACCTCTTCATCCGCAGAGGGCTCCAATGGTAATTCCTCCAAGGGAATGACAATGTACGGCAAAAACGTAATGTCCTTACGA
>JAZUHV010000161.1:0-5614 GCA_045641925.1 Butyrivibrio sp. | reverse complement strand
TTAATTCATAGGTACTCACATGTGTCTGTCAATGTGTTCGCGCGCGTTAGTTTATTTTATGTCCTGCAACCATACAGGGAAAATAAATACGGCACTAAATTTGACTAGTATAAGTGATTACTTTACTTTGCGTCCTTTGGTCTCTTAGCACCATACTTGGAACGCGCCTGTCTTCTCTTAGCTACGCCTGCAGTATCGAGAGTTCCACGGATGATATGGTATCTGGTACCAGGTAAATCCTTTACTCTTCCGCCTCTTACAAGAACAACGCTATGCTCCTGAAGGTTATGACCTTCACCTGGAATGTAGCTTGTTACTTCGATACCGTTAGAAAGACGTACTCTTGCGATCTTTCTAAGAGCTGAGTTAGGTTTCTTAGGGGTCTTGGTCTTAACAGCGGTACATACGCCTCTCTTCTGTGGAGAAGATGCGTCGATTGCTTTCTTCTGTAAAGAGTTGTAGCTCTTCTGAAGTGCAGGTGCTGTAGACTTCTTAACAGATGTCTGTCTACCCTTTCTTACTAACTGGTTGAATGTAGGCATTCCTTATTCACCTCCTGTAAATATTTTCCTTTGGTTGCGAATCAGAAAGATTCTTATCCATACGAGCGGAATAACTCGCATTTTTGCGCAACAAAATAAGCCATGCTTATAGTGCACGCAAAGAGTATTATATCCATCTGCTGCCAGTATGTCAACGAATATTTTCGAAAAAATACGCAAAAATGGCCCGCCATTTCTGACGGGCCATCCATATTTCATGGATTTACTCTTCGGTTGTATCCTCAGTAGCATCCTCAACAATATCCAAGGTTTCCTCATCTAAGGAAATTTCCTCGTCAAAGTCGATTTCATTTACTACTTCATCGGAATCCAATCTTACGGAACGATATCTCTTCATACCAGTTCCGGCTGGGATCAGCTTACCAATCAATACGTTTTCCTTCAAACCAATCAATGGGTCAACCTTACCATTAATAGCTGCTTCGGTAAGTACCTTTGTGGTCTCCTGGAAGGATGCAGCGGAAAGGAAGGAGTTGGTTGCCAAAGCTGCCTTGGTAATACCAAGCATAATCTGGGTTCCTTCTGCAGGTTCCTTGCCTTCTTTTACAAGTGCTTCATTGGTCTCAACGAAATCGAGAGAATCTACAGTAATTCCGGAAAGGAAATCTGCATCATTTGGCTTGTCAACGCGAATCTTCTTCAACATCTGACGAACGATTACTTCGATATGCTTATCGTTGATTTCTACACCCTGTAAGCGATATACTCGCTGAACTTCTCTTAATAAGTAATCCTGAGCAGCGCGAACACCCTTGATCTTTAAGATATCATGTGGATTTACACTACCTTCGGTTAGCTCATCACCGGCTTCTAATACCTGGCCATCAATAATCTTCACACGAGAGCCGTATGGAATCAGATAGTTCTTGGTATTTCCGGTTTCAGGATCTGTAATAACTACTTCACGCTTCTTCTTGGTCTCCTGAATCTTTGCAACACCACCAAATTCAGCGATGATTGCAAGTCCCTTTGGCTTACGAGCTTCGAAAAGCTCTTCTACTCTAGGAAGACCCTGCGTGATATCATCACCGGCTACACCACCGGCGTGGAAGGTTCTCATGGTCAACTGTGTACCAGGCTCACCGATGGACTGAGCAGCGATAATACCAACTGCTTCACCAACCTGTACCTGCTGGCCGGTTGCCATGTTAGCACCATAACACTTTGCGCAAACACCTAAGTGGCATCTGCAGGTTAATACGGTACGAATCTTTACTCCGGCATCTTTTCTTACAACGCCGTCTTCCATGATTGGCTTACCATCAGAAGCAACACCATTCTTAATAATCAAATCAGCACGCTTTGGAGTTACCATATGATTCTTGCGAACAAGTTCATTGCCGGCTGCATCACGTACAGTCTCAGCAAGGTAACGTCCGGTGATTCGATCCTGCAAGCTCTCGATAACTTCCTGGCCATCCATAAATGCCTTAACGACCATTCCCTTAATATCGTCCTTGGTCTCGGCACAATCCATCTCACGGATAATCAATTCCTGAGATACGTCTACAAGACGTCTGGTCAAGTAACCGGAATCGGCGGTACGAAGTGCGGTATCGGACAGACCCTTACGTGCACCATGTGCAGAAATGAAGTATTCCAATACATCAAGACCTTCACGGAAGTTAGACTTAATAGGCAACTCGATGGTTCTACCAGAGGTATCTGCCATCAAACCACGCATACCTGCTAACTGCTTAATCTGCTGATTGGAACCACGGGCACCAGAGTCAGCCATCATGAAGATGTTGTTATACTTATGCAAACCAGAGATCAAAGCGTCGGTCAGACGAGCATCGGTATCGAACCAGGTAGCTACAACTTCCTTATAACGCTCTTCCTCGGTAATTAAACCTCTACGGAAGTTCTTGGTAATCTTATCTACGGTTGCTTCTGCTTCAGCAAGCATGTCCTTCTTAGCAGCAGGTACGGTCATATCAGAAATAGATACGGTCATAGATGCTCTGGTGGAGTACTTGTAACCCATTGCCTTAATGCGGTCCAAAACCTCAGCAGTGGTGGTTGCACCGTGTGTATTAATTACTTTTTCAAGAATCTTCTTTAATTCCTTCTTACGAACAAGGAAGTCAACTTCCAATTTGAATTCGTTTTCAGGCTTGGTACGATCTACGAAGCCAAGATCCTGTGGGATAATCTCATTGAAGAGGCATCTACCCAAAGTAGATCTGATTACTTCGCTACGCTCAGTACCGTCTGCATCCACCTTCGTAATTCTGATATTAATCAAAGTATGTAAGGTGATTTCAGCATTTTCATAAGCAAGAATTGCTTCGTTAACGCTCTTAAAGTGCTTGTCTTCGCCCTTCTCACCTTCACGCTGCTGGGTCAGGTAGTAAATACCAAGAACCATATCCTGTGAAGGAACGGCTACAGGACCACCATCGGATGGCTTTAACAAGTTGTTTGGAGAGAGCAGTAAGAATCTGCACTCAGCCTGTGCCTCAACGGTCAATGGAAGGTGAACAGCCATCTGGTCACCATCGAAGTCGGCGTTGAACGCGGTACATACAAGTGGGTGAAGCTTAATTGCCTTACCTTCTACAAGGATTGGCTCGAAAGCCTGAATACCAAGTCTGTGGAGTGTCGGCGCACGGTTCAGCATTACAGGATGCTCTTTAATTACATCTTCCAATACATCCCAAACTGCACCCTCAAGGCGCTCAACCATCTTCTTAGCACTCTTAATATTATGTGCGGTTCCATTTGCTACGAGTTCCTTCATAACGAATGGCTTGAACAATTCGATTGCCATTTCCTTAGGCAGACCACACTGGTAAATCTTTAACTCAGGACCTACGACGATAACGGAACGACCAGAATAGTCTACACGCTTACCTAAGAGGTTCTGACGGAAACGACCCTGCTTACCCTTTAACATATCAGAAAGAGACTTGAGTGCACGATTACCAGGTCCGGTAACTGGGCCGCCTCTTCTACCATTATCAATCAAAGCATCGACAGCTTCCTGAAGCATTCTCTTTTCATTACGAACAATGATTTCAGGTGCGCCAAGTTCGATCAAACGAGCAAGACGGTTGTTACGGTTAATAATTCTTCTGTATAAATCGTTCAAATCGGATGTAGCGAATCTGCCACCATCGAGCTGAACCATTGGACGTAAATCTGGTGGAATAACAGGCACAACATCAAGAATCATCCACTCAGGCTTATTGCCAGACTCACGGAATGCTTCTACAACTTCCAGACGCTTTACAATTCTAGCCATTTTCTGGCCGGAAGCGGTCTTTAATTCTGCCTTTAATTCCTCTGAATCCTTCTCCAAATCGATATCGTGAAGGAGTTCCTTAATTGCCTCAGCGCCCATGACGACTCTGAAGCGACCTGCGCCCCACTTCTCCAATGCATCTGCATATTCAGTCTCGGAGAGGATCTGCTTTACAGACAGACCAGTTTCACCGGCATCCAATACGATGTAGGAAGCGAAGTAAAGCACCTTCTCCAATACACGTGGAGAAAGGTCAAGCAAAAGTCCCATACGGCTTGGGATACCCTTAAAGTACCAAATATGGGATACAGGTGCTGCGAGCTGGATGTGGCCCATTCTCTCACGACGAACGGCAGCCTTAGTAACTTCTACGCCGCATCGATCGCAGACACAACCCTTATAACGAACCTTCTTATACTTACCGCAGTGACATTCCCAGTCCTTGCTAGGTCCGAAAATCTTTTCGCAGAAAAGACCGTCACGTTCTGGCTTTAAGGTTCTGTAATTAATTGTTTCCGGTTTTAACACCTCACCATAAGACCACTCAAGGATCTTTTCCGGAGATGCAAGACCAATCTTGATGGAATCAAACACGATTGGCTGATATGTTTCATTATTGTTCACTTCAGGCATCTTGTTATTCTCCCTTCTTATTCTTCGTCGCCATCGCCGTAGTTGTCATCAGCGAAATCGTCAAAATCGTCCTCGTTGACTTCTTCTACGTCAGCTAACTCGCCATCGACAAACTCCTGCTTCTGGAAACCGAATTCACCGAAGTTTTCTTCGTATCCATAAGCCTGCTTGTCATCAGGAATACTGGTAGAGGTTTCACCATCACCATAGCCGGCATCCTTAATGTCAACTTCGTTGCCATCTTCATCCAATACGGTAACATCGAGAGCCAAAGAACGAAGCTCCTGAATTAATACCTTGAAGGATTCTGGAATACCTGGTTCAGGGATATTATCACCCTTAATAATTGCTTCATAAGTCTTCACACGACCTACAACGTCATCGGACTTCACAGTCAGGATTTCCTGTAAGGTGTAAGCGGCACCGTATGCTTCCAATGCCCAAACTTCCATTTCACCGAAACGCTGTCCACCGAACTGAGCCTTACCACCGAGTGGCTGCTGAGTTACTAAGGAGTACGGACCGGTTGAACGTGCATGAATCTTATCATCTACCAAGTGATGCAGCTTCAGGTAATGCATATGTCCGATGGTTACAGGAGAATCAAAGTATTCACCGGTACGACCATCTCTCAGACGAACCTTACCATCGCGGGAAATAGGAACACCCTTCCACTCTGCTCTATGCTCAAGGTGCTCACCCAAATAGGTCATGAGACCTTCATTAATCTTGCCATCCCACTTCTTCTTGAAGTCTTCCCACTCCATGTTTACGTAGTCATTTGCAAGATCCAAAGTATCCATAATGTCATTCTCGTTTGCGCCATCGAAAATTGGGGTGGAAATCTTGAAGCCAAGGGCTCTTGCAGCCAAGCTCAAGTGGATTTCCAATACCTGTCCGATGTTCATACGGGAAGGTACGCCGAGTGGATTCAATACGATATCCAAAGGACGACCATTTGGCAGGAATGGCATATCTTCTACAGGGAGTACGCGGGAAACGACACCCTTGTTACCATGACGACCAGCCATCTTATCACCGACAGAAATCTTTCTCTTCTGAGCGATGTAGATGCGTACGGACTTGTTTACACCAGGAGACAGCTCATCACCATTCTCACGGGTAAATACCTTAGCGTCAACGATAATACCATATTCACCATGAGGTACCT
>JAZUHV010000160.1:0-3410 GCA_045641925.1 Butyrivibrio sp. | reverse complement strand
CCCCAGCGAATATCACGTTCCAAATCCACCGTCGGACCAAATCCAAACAGGGATTTGTTACAAATATTATAGTAAGCGCGGCTTTCTCTTCCCGCTACATCGCCAGCCTTTCCAATCAGCTCCTCATCAAAGGTGCTGGCCATACCAATCGTCTGTGGCAATACCGTGCAGAACTGTGTCTCATCATGAGACGACCATCCTCTGGCATACTCTGTACCGATAGAACGACGCTCAATCCCCAGTCGTTCAATTGGCTGCTGATCCCCAGAGAGAAGCCCAATCTTCTCCTCGATTTTCAACTCGCTAATCAGGGCTTCAACCCTAGTTGCAATATCCTTTGTCATGTCTTTGTAACCCATAGCGCTCTCCTTTATTTTATACTTAGAATATACACCATTTTTTGATATATTTGTATATCGAAAATCATCTATCAGGTGATATAATTAACGAATAAAGTATTTTGTAAATGTATGAAAATTTTGGAGTGTGTTAAATGACAAAAATGGACGTTGAAAAAATCATGGAAGAAGAAGGATTGACCGGAGCTGCATACAATTTGTTAGCAGACCGACCGGATGGTGTTAACGAGGTTGTCGTTAGACAAGATGGGGAAAGCTATATAGTTTATCAAACAGATGAACAGGCCAAAGTGTTAGAAAAACCGAAAAAATTTATTAGTACAGAGTCTGCGTTTGATATATTTTTAAGTAAATTAAGAGATATAAAGACAAAGAAATATAATCAATTTTTTGAGGATGCGAATGCAGCACGGGTTCTGCGTGAAATGATAAGTAAAACCTTTGTATCCAGTCATGATTTTGATACGACCTATCATGAATTATATAAAACCGATAATGGTAGGTATTTTTCTGTGGTTCGTATCGACCCGGCTCCTGGAGGATACGGAGAAGAATTTATGTACATCAGGGAAGTTTACGAGCTTGAGATCGATGTTACAGGAAAGTCATATTCCGATGAAGAGCTTATGGAGCTAGTTTTTTCTGATGGGAAGAAAATGGAATTGAGCTTCTAGTTTTACTTGGAGGACTTATGGATTTACATAAAACCGAAATGAAAGATTTCGAGAGGATGACCGCCTATTACAAAAAAGCCGTCTCCAATACAAAGGATATGGATAAAAACTGTCGATGGATTTATGGATTACATCCAACCGACACGATGATTCAAAACTATATTGAAAGCGGCCATCATTATTATGCTGAACAGGATGGTCAGATTGCTGTGGCAGTAGCCTTATTGCCATTTCAAACAGAGGATTACCGCGCAGTCAATTGGAGCCAGAATCTTAACGATGATGAAGTGCTGACCGTACACATTTTGTGTGTGAATCCACTGCTTCAAAAGCAAGGGATCGGTGCACAGACAGTGCGCAAAGCCATTGAACTTGCAAAGGCTCTCCGGCTGAAAGCAGTCCGTTTGGATGCTCTTCATACAAACAAACCCGCTCAAAAAATGTATGAACGGGCTGGCTTTCAAAAATGTGATGTGATGAACTGGTTTGCTCCAAACCTGGGCTACGCAAACTTCTTTTTGTATGAGTATCCACTCGTATAGCACGCGTTACTCAACCCAGTTTTCACCGGTTTTGTAGTCTAGATAAATCCCCGGCTGGACATTATAAATAAACACATGGAAACACAGAGACTCGCCCTGATCTTCCACGGAATACGCTTCCATCTCCACGCCTCGTGCCAAAAGATCATCCCCCATGAAATACGGTGTCACGCGATATAAAACATGGTTCTCTGAACGGTCCAGATACCGCATCACTTTTTCCTCCCACGGGAGCATTGCGGTGACATTCATATACCGGGTTCCGGTAATCAGGTTCAGCTCATTCGCATTCTCACCGGTCAGTGCATATGCAATCAGGTGGCATCGGTTGAACAAATATGGCGGTGTGGAATCCACAATCCCCTCATATTTATTCTGAACCCATCCGGTAGGCTTCACACTGCCGATTGCCCCACGTTCCTCTGTAGGCATCATGGAGCGATGTAACATCGCCATGGCCGTTCCGCAGCGTCCCAAATCATCCAATTCGGAAAAAGTCTGCCCCACAATATTGGCGCACTCCCACTCCGTAAAATTCGGCATACCATCATTCAGTATAAGTGCGTTCTCTCCGGAGTATGGAAGAATCTTTGCCGGAGTCACTAAGCAGGTGCTCTTCGAACGATTTTCGCTAACAGTTGCAGCCTGCGTTGGCTTAGTGACCTGTCCCACGGAGTGACAACCAGAAAAGAAAAGCCCAATGGCGATCATGAGACAGATTCGTATTCCTGTATAAAAACGGTTTTTACGCATATAATCCCTCTTTTTTCAAAAGTCTTTTTGACATTTGACTTACACATTGTAAGATAAAAATAGAAAATTATCTACTGGAGGCATCTATGATTTACGACATTACACAACCACTTTTTGAATGCGCAGTTTTCCCTGGTGATGAGCCACCTCAAAAAAAGGTTTTGCAGCGTATTGAAAATGGTGATATTTGCAACCTGACTGGCTTTTATATGTGCGCTCACAATGGCACACATGTGGATGCACCTTATCATTTCATCAATGATGGCAAGCCAATTGATCAGGTAAGTTTAGAAAAGTTCATTGGACCCGCATATGTTGCAACCCATGAGGGCAATGTAACTGCCGAAGATGCCAAATCCATTTTAGAAAAGGCGACAGAAAGCGGCACGGGTGCTGAAAAGCGTATCCTGATTAAAGGTGCTGCGACCGTAACGTTAGAAGCTGCTCATGTTTTTGCCGAGGCAGGCGTGGACCTTGTGGGCAATGAATCCCAGACCGTCGGCCCGGAAGATGCTCCAAAGGCAGTACACATGGTTTTATTAGGCGCTGAGGTTGTGCTCTTAGAGGGAATTCGTTTGGCTGCCGTTCCAGATGGTGCGTACCTACTTAACTGTGCACCTTTAAATCTCACCAACACGGATGGTTCTCCATGCCGTGCAACATTGATGGATCTTTCGTAAAACCAAAATGGCAGGCCTACAAGCCTGCCATTTATTACATTCTTAATTCAACAATAAACATCTCGTATGGATCGTCCTCACCCGGTAACATCAGGTGGTTTCCACCTCCACCATTGATGCTTCGACGCATTAGATCATAATCCTCTTCACCTGCGGAAACGATGTCCATAATGCCAATGTCAAAGCCTTCTTCATTACAGATTTGGCAAAAAGCAGTCAGCGGTTCTGCAGATTCCTTTGTCGCAAGCAGTCTTGCCTTTAGGGCTTCGTCCTTTCTTGCACGCTTCAGTAATTCAACTAACATTTCCTGAACAGTCATCGTCCCCCCTCCATTCCTGAATTCCTTATCATTTTTTCATACTTTGGTAGGTATTTCAATCCCCCCCATTGAATTAATCGGAA
>JAZUHV010000159.1:0-3435 GCA_045641925.1 Butyrivibrio sp. | reverse complement strand
CAATTTATACGACGATAGGAGATTATTTTTATGGCAAAAAATATTTTAATCTGTGACGACGCAGCGTTCATGAGAATGATGATTAAGGATATTCTTACAAAGAATGGATACAACGTTGCGGGCGAAGCTGAAAATGGCCTTAAGGCTGTTGAGAAGTACGCCGAGGTTAAGCCAGACCTTGTACTCATGGACATTACTATGCCAGAGATGGATGGTATTCAGGCCTTAAAGAAGATTAAGGAATCAGATCCGGGCGCTGCAGTTATCATGTGTTCAGCAATGGGTCAGCAGGCAATGGTTATTGAATCTATTCAGTCAGGCGCTAAGGACTTTATTGTAAAACCTTTCCAGGCAGATCGTGTATTGGAAGCGGTTAAAAAAGTAGTTGGTTAGTATGCAATTTATTATATGTGCTATTTCAGATAACAGTGTCGTCCAATTCGTTGTGGTGACACTGATATTTGTATTTGTGCTTGCAATTACATATTTTACGACAAGATTTATCGGCTCTTATCAGAAAAAAACTATGTCTCATGGTAGCATTAAAGTGATTGAGAGCATGCGTGTCAACAATTCTAAGGTTTTGGAAATTGTTAAAGCTGGCGATAAATGTTTTCTGATTGCTGTTTGCAAGGATACTATCACTTTGATTGGAGAGGTTAATGAAGAAACTCTCGAATTAGAGTCCGAAAAAGATGGAGCATCCTTTGGCTCGGTATTTAGCCGTTTTAAGGTGATGCAGAAAAACAATGATGCGGATGATTCAGAAGATGAAGAATAATTTTTCTTTGAAGAAGCTGTTCAAGGGATTGTCAAAAGCCGCAGTATTACTTCTCATAGTGTTTGCGTTTGTTGGGTTTGCTAACGCAAAGACCGTAAGCGCTGTTGAAATTTTTGACTCAGAGGACGAGTCAAGAAATCCTTCAGAAAGCTCTTCTGACAATTTTACAATTGGAATATCTGTTGGCAATGGAAGCGACCTTGCGAGCGTATTACAGATACTTTTAGTATTAACTGTAATTGCATTGGCGCCTTCCATTCTTATTATGTTGACCTCTTTTACCAGAATTATTATTGTTCTGCATTTTACGAGGGCTGCATTAGGAACACAAACTTCGCCACCGAATCAGGTTCTGGTCGGATTGGCTTTATTTCTGACATTCTTTATTATGGCGCCTACGTTTAAAGAAGTTTATGATGTAGCGCTGCAACCACTCTCAAAGAATGAAATATCCATGGAACAGGCATACGAAGCCGGAATTGAACCGCTTCGGACTTTTATGTTTGAACAAACCAATACAAAGGATATCAAAACATTCTTAGAGATTGCGCAAATTGATACATCGACTTTGGAAGATTATAAGGATATTCCAACGCATGTATTGATTCCGAGTTTTATTTTAAGCGAACTTCGAATTGCTTTTATTATTGGATTTTTGATATATATTCCGTTTATAATTATTGATATGGTTGTTGCATCGGCACTGATGTCAATGGGTATGATGATGCTGCCGCCGACAACGATTTCCATGCCATTTAAAATTTTGCTGTTTGTTATGGCAGATGGTTGGAATCTGATTATCGTGAACTTAGTGAAGTCGTTTTATTAGCGAATGAGGCTTAATGGAGGCTGTCAATGAGCGATCAAGAGGTTTTAGATATTACAAGACAGGCTTTGTTCCTGATTATAGAATGTTCCGCTCCGCTATTACTGATTTCATTGATTGTCGGATTGGTCGTCAGTATTTTGCAGACGCTCACTTCAATTCAGGAGCAGACGTTAACATTTGTTCCGAAAATTATTTCGGTATTTTTAAGTTTGATGATATTTGGTGTTTGGATTGCCAATAATATCACATCCTATATGGAAAATTTATGGTCGAATTTTAATCAATATATTGGCCGGTAAGAATTGGTAAGGTGTCGTTATGATTACGATGAAGGTTGCATTAAACTATTGGGAAGTTTTTCTCCTCATATTGGTACGTGTTGCAAGCTTTATCTTCGCGGCACCTTTTTTTAATACTGCAAATACGCCGCAACGAACAAAGGTGGGTTTTGCCTTTTTCCTAAGCTTGATTATTTTTATGCTTGTACCGGATCGTGCGGTTGTTTATGATACGGTTTTTGATTATGCAGTCCTTGTTATGAAAGAGAGTATCTGCGGCATTTTAATTGGTTTTGCATGCCAGGTTTGTGTGCAGGTAATTTCCTTCGCTGGACATACCATCGATGTTAATATTGGCCTTTCCATGGCTACGGAATACAATCCATCCTTAGGTGAGCAGGTTGGTTTGACCGGTAATTTGTATTACTATACTGTGTTTTTGTTATTGATAACCTCTGGCTTGCATCAGTATCTTTTGAATGCAATTGTGGATACGTTTCAGGTGATTCCGCTGGGTTCTGTTACTATCAATTCGAGCCTTTATGATTCCTGGCTTGGGATTATCGGTGTTTACTTTGTGACTGGTTTTAGAATAGCTTTACCGGTTTTTGCAACCCTGATGATTATAAATACAACGCTTGGCATTTTGGCGAAGGTGGCTCCTTCGATTAATATGTTTGCGGTTGGTATGCAGATTAAATTATTAGCTGGATTGGCAATTATGTTTTTGACAGTATCTTTATTACCGATGGTGGCAAATCTAATCATGAACTTAATTAAGTTTGCAGTTCCATCCATTGTTGGAGGTTTGACATCATGATACGTTATAACCTTCAGTTCTTCGCGGAAGATGGCCCGGGCGGCGAAAAAACCGAGCCTGCGACAGCGAAAAAATTAAGTGATGCGAGAAAAAAAGGGCAGGTTGCCAAAAGTAAGGACCTTACGGGGTCTATTGTATTGCTCGTTATGTTTATTGTATTAAGGGTATACGTGGCGACTCTTGGCAATAAGTTTATGGAACAGTTCCAGACCATATATCCACACATTGGTGATTTGCATGGCGGCGGAGATGCACAGTTATTGACTCTGGGACCATTTATTCAATTCTTTTTCAATGGAACGCTGACAAATGTATTAATCTTTTTGTTGCCATTTTTTGCTGCTGGCGTGGTTATTTCCTTTGTGGTTGATTTGGTTCAGGTAAAATGGACCATATCCACAGAACCATTTAAACCAAAGCCTGAAAAATTCAATCCAATTAATGGCTTTAAACGTATTTTCTCAACCAGAACACTGATAAGTCTTCTAAAATCACTTGGAATTTTAGCAATCAGTGGATTGGTGGTTTACTTTAAATTACGAGATCAGTTAGGGGCTATTTTTAATTTATATAGTATCACCTTAAATCAGGCAGTCGGCTTTTTGGGAAATCTGGTTTTGGACCTTGCAACAACGATTGCTGTCATATACCTGGCGGTTGGTTTTCTGGACTTTATTTATGAAAAATTCAAGTTTGGTAAGGATATGAAGATGACCAAACAGGAAGT
>JAZUHV010000158.1:0-2209 GCA_045641925.1 Butyrivibrio sp. | reverse complement strand
GGTGCAGAATTAACCCTATACTTTGATGGAATGCCAAACAGCGAAACCTATCTGACACTGTCCGGCGTGCGTACCGATGCTCCGGTTCGCGGCCATGTCGTAACACAGTCCGGAGAAACACTATTATTATCCATCCTCGCTGCAACGGATATTTATTACAGCGGGCAGACCACTTTCACCTACAATCTTGGCTATGCTAAGACGGGTCAGTCCAAAGTGACTCTGTCATTCGATGCCCCTTGTGAGTTCTCCCTGGACGATTTACAAATCCACTGTCTTTCCATGGAGGATTACGTTTCTGAGATAACAGCCCTTGGTGAATCCAAGCTGACGAATATCCAGAAAACCCCGACCGGCCTTACGGGAGAAATTGATGTAAAGAAATCCGGCGCCCTATGCCTGGCCATTCCTTACATGAAAGGTTACACCGTGCGCATTGATGGAGAAATCGTGCCATATGAGCGCGTAAATGTCGCATATACGGGCGTTTCCATCTCAGAGGGTCAACATATCATCGAGGTATCCTACGAGGCTCCAGGCGCAAAAATAGGCCTCATCCTCAGTGGAATCGGCCTACTCATGTTCCTGTTTATCATAATCAAGAGGCGTTTGTCTTCACTGCCTCAGAAATGATCTGATTAATTTCTTCAATTGCATCATATCCACGCTTCGGAATCATTTGCGTACTTCTAAAAGTGATTCCGAGTGGCCTATTAACGAAACAAAATGAATAACTGGACGTTGCCGCATCGAGCACTATAAATTTGCTCTTTGGGCAATGCTCCAGGCTTTTTAGTCTTTTGTCATAGAACACCTTCTCAATATCTGAAAGAATCGAAACAGGAACCAAAACCTCCGTCACCTTGCGTTCCTCATTATGAGCTTCCTGGTCTTGTATGGTTATCATCGCCTGCTCTTCACTCACCTTTTTTACACGTGTAGCATGAAAGCTGCCAATCATATCTCCACCGCGACTTGATGAATATTCCACCAGTGCTCCTAACTTTTTAAAACCCTGAAAAAAAGCTTTGAGTCCCATACGTTTCCTCCTTAGAAGGTTCATTCTAAATTCATTCTGCAACTTCATAAAAAAAATTGCTATGCCATTTATGGCATGCTCGTGAAAATTTCCCAAATATGCTATACTAAACCTACAGAATTATTTTGACTGGAGAGACATTATATGAGAATTGGCGTGGACTATTATCCAGAGCATTGGGACCCTTCCATGTGGGAGGATGATGCAAATTTAATGCAGGAAATCGGCATGAACATTGTGCGCATGGCTGAGTTTGCCTGGAGCCGTTTGGAACCGCATGAGGGGGAATTCGACTTTGCATGGTTGGATAAAATCATCAACATTTTTGCAGAGCGAAAAATCGATGTCATTTTAGGTACCCCTACCAGCACACCCCCAGCCTGGTTGTACGAAAAGTATCCGGAAACTGTTCAGATGGATACCACTGGGCATCGCATTTCTCTGGGTATTCGCGGTCACCGTTGTGTTAATAGTCCAATCTATCGCGAAAAGAGCAGAATCATCATTGAAAAAATGGTCTCCCGTTATGTAGATAACACGGCTGTTATTGGTTACCAGATTGACAACGAGCTGGAGGCCAATTATTGCCTGTGCCCTGTCTGTGAAGACAAGTTCAGAAACTACCTGCAGAACAAATATCAGACGGTCGATGCCATTAATAAAGCATATGGAAACGATGTGTGGAGTGGAGAATACTCTTCTTTCTCCCAGATTCGTCCTCCGTTTGGTCCTTATCCAAAATGGCTCAACCCATCCTATATGCTGGACTTTTATACGTTTGCCTCTGATAGTACGGTAGCGTATTCCAACTTCCAGAATTCACTCATTCGCACTCTGGATCCAAAGGCTATTGTAACCACGAACACCTGGATGTGTGAGCACAAGCCGGACTTCCATGAGTTGTTTGCAGACTTGGATTTTGTGTCCTACGATAATTATCCAACCACCGCACTCCCGTCCAATCCAGAGGAGCTTTATTCTCATGCCTTCCATCTGGATTTAATGCGTGGAATCAAGCAGAAAAACTTTTGGATTATGGAACAGCTTAGCGGTTCCATGGGCTGCTGGATGCCAATGACCCGTGCCCCACGTCCGGGAATGATCAAAGGATATGCGCTGCAGGCCATCGCGCATGGCGCCGATTCCGTATTACATTTTAGATGGAGAACC
>JAZUHV010000157.1:0-3423 GCA_045641925.1 Butyrivibrio sp. | reverse complement strand
CCTGCTTACTACCAATGATGGTTGCGTTAGAACCGTCCATGCGCACACCGCCAAAGTTGCTGACAAGCATCTGACGAACACCGCTTGGATCCATCATCAAAAGCGCCAGACAATCCTGCCACAAATCTCTCCAACCGCGGCCACCCTTACCATAATCATGGTGAGGTAAGAAAGAACAACCAAATACACGGCGAAGCTCTGGCTGGAAGCTTACCCAGGCCATATATTCGTCAAAGCTTTCATCGCCGGTATGGAAGGAAACATTAACCTTCTTTAACCAGTAAGCCTTGGTCTCTGCCAGTGCGGTCTCCACGCCGCTCTTTGTAAGAAGCGGCTGCATCATAGCTTCAATATTTTCAGTATTTGCACAAATACCGACATATACATAATAGGTAATGCTCTCGCCAGCTGCCAAAGTCACCTTTTCCATACGAAGTGCGCCGACTAGTTCCTGGCCATCCATCGTATCACCGGCCTGCATCATTGCCTTTTCAAACGCATCCGTTCTAAGGCTTTCTGGCCACAAATAGCTTCCGCTATGACCCAAAAATGCTGCGGCTTCTGCCACACAGCCAACTGGTTTCTTACCATTTTCATCGGTTGCATATACAAAGTACGCCGTGTCGTTCACCTGATGTCCTCTTTCATCAAAAGAAAGGGTTGGGCGAACTTCCAAACCATAATTGGTTACCATCGAACGATGTAACAAAGCCGTTACATGACGATGATCACGAATGTTATCCGCACTTCTACCATATACAGGAATCGCGGTAGTTGGTGTAATGTTCACTGCCTCAGCTGAGGTATTCGTAAGTGTTACACACATGATTTCAACATTATTGTGCACCGGTACAAAGCTTGTAATCTCAGCCTTTAAGCCAAGCTTAACGCTTTCACGCGTAGTAGTGTGCCACATATATCCGGCTGCTACAGAAGATGACTCCTGCTCATCTGTTCCGCGAAGTACTTCCTGTGCGGAAGACGCTCCAGTTGCAGACCACAATGTAGTCTTTCCATTCTTTTCTACACAGCACCAGAAATTACGTGTGCTTCCATTATTATGAAGATTTTCCACACTCTCAGGTTCTAAAAGGAAATGGTTCTGGTCCGTCTTTGCATCACCCGCCAGATTTGGGGTTACTGCGCTCTTCAAACCAGCCTCATTTGCCAATGGAAAATAAAGACTTCTGTCGTTTTCTGCATTTTCCAGTATAAAGCTTCCGTTTGCATCCAAAAATCGGTAAGTATTGCTTGCCATTAGAAATTCCTCTCGTATTCATTTAATACCCATAAACGCCATGAGGTCTGCACTCCTCATGGCGTTCATGACACTTTTCTATTCTTATATTAGGAGAAGTAATATAAAAGAAAATTTTTTATAAACTTATTTCAGTTTCTGATAATAGGAGTTGGTGATTTGCGTATCCGTGTAAATTACAAACGGAACCTTCGCTCCTTCATCATCTGATTTCAAGTAGATCACGCAGCCCTTAACCTCGTAAGTTCCGGTGTTGGGTGGAGCTAACGAAGCAACTGAACCGCTTCTGTAATTGCCCTTTTCATCAAAGCCAATTGCCTTCTGTGACCCTATGGAATCTGTAAAATAATACTCGCCTTTAATGATGCTGCCAGTGATTGCAGGTCCTTCGTAGAAGAAGTTTTCTGCTAAAATGTAATCTCCATAAATAATGAAGGTTTCTTTGGTACCACTTTCTGCAGTCGTATATACACGGTCCTTTGCCTCATCGATTTCATAAGTACCTTTGGCAATTACACTGGACAAATCTCCAACCTGAATATAATCTTCGTAAGTCATCGTTTCCTTATCGAATTTCATAAACAAAGAAGTAGTTGCACTATCCACGCCTTCCTTGGACTCAATCTTTATTCCATACAAGCCATCGATGTCATAATCGTTTTCAGCTGGCTTTTCAATTGGCTTATTAATCGGTTGGCATCCCGCAAATAAGGATACGGCACACACAGCAGCAAGCGCCGCTGCAAATGCTTTTTTCAGCATTGGTTTTACAGATAACATGTTGTAATTATTCCTTTACACCACCGAGCTGAACACCAGCTACGATGTATCTTGATAAAATGAAGTATACGACAAAGATTGGTAAAATGGTAATTGCCAATGCTAAGTACAGCATACCATAGTCAGTCTTGAACTGATCGGATCTTAACATCTGAATAAACAATGGAAGTGTCTTCTTGTTATCAGAAGTAATCATCATGGTCGGTGTGAACATGTTGTTCCAAGATCCAACGAATGCGAAGATCGCCTGAGTAGCTACAGCCGGCTTCATTAATGGAAGCGCAATGGTATTGAAGGTTCTGAACTCAGGACTACCATCAATACGGGCTGCTTCTACAATTTCCTTAGAGAACGTACTTTCCATATACTGTTTCATAAAGAATACAGTGGATGGAGCCGCAATTGCAGGTACAATCAAAGGAATATATGTATCGGTCCAACCAAGCTTTAACATAAACTGATAGAAACCGATGATTGCAATGGTATTTGGTACGATCATAACGCCCAAAATGAAGGTCCATGCAAACTTCTTCAGCTTGAAGTCATATACGAACAAGCCGTATGCAGTCAAGGTTGAGAAATAAACAGTTAATAAGGTAGCTGGTACAGCTACGATGAAAGAGTTAATCATCGCAGTGAATGCATTAATCTGCATACCATTCTGCTTCTCTACGAAGGTATTCCAGTTCTGAACTAAGAACTTACCAGGAATTAAGCTAAGTCCGGCCTTAATTGAATCGGAATCTCTGGTCGCATTTACGAACAGAATGAGGAAAGGAACCAGGGATACTAACATTAAGAATACACATACGATTTCCTTTAAGGTAATCTCAGTGATTCTGGCAGCTCTTGCACTGCGTTCCTTTTCAGCTTTAGACTTTGGAACCTGTGGATTCTTTACTTCTGCCATCTTACTGTCCTCCCATCTTCAAGGATTTCTTGTATTCTCTACGACGCTGACGCTCAAGTTTTTCCTGAGCCTTGGCATCCTTATCGCCCATGGTCATAAACAATCCGATACTGATAATCATGGTTACAACGAACAACATTACAGATACGGCTGCTGCACGACCTACTGAGGTAGAGTACAGACGCATGATGTACATGGTAACTGTGGTTGTTGCACCGTTTGGTCCACCATCCATAGAGGAACCGATAACGTTGAACAAGGATGGAATATCGTACATCTGCAAACCACCGATTGCAGATGTAACTAATGTAAATAATAAGATAGGCTTTAACAATGGAAGGGTAATTCTGAAGAATCTCTGTCCACCGTTTGCGCCATCGATTTCTGCTGCTTCATAAAGAGATGGATTAATACCCATCATACCGGAGATCAATAACAGGGAAGTATTACCATACCACATCCAGAAGTTGATGAA
>JAZUHV010000156.1:0-7688 GCA_045641925.1 Butyrivibrio sp. | reverse complement strand
ACAGCAATCAAAAGGCTGTGGTCACGCTCCAGCTCTCGACCAATAATGGCTTTTTGCTGATTACCACCGGACATTGCACGCACGATGGTCTCGGAGCCCTGTCCGGAACGCACATCGTAGGCAGCCGAAATTTCGTCCGAGTATTTACGCATTTCCGTCTTCTTTAAGAAGCCATTTTTAGAAAACTGCGGTTCAAAATAACGCTGTAAAATCATATTCTCTTCCAGCGAATAATCCAGCACCAGACCATGCTTGTGTCGGTCCTCCGGAATGTGGCTCATGCCATGCGTGTTTTTATAGCGAATGGACTTACCGGAAATTTCCTGTCCGTTCAAATAAATTTTACCCGAGGAAATATCATCAATTCCGGTCAGTGCACCAACAAATTCGGTCTGTCCATTTCCGTCAATACCGGCGATACAAAGAATTTCGCCCGAATATACATCGAAGGAAACCTTATTAACCGAATTGTTTTTATGAATCTTACTCTTTACACAGACATCTCTGACAGAGAGTACCGCATCCCCCGGCGTTGCATCTTCCTTAGCCACTACGAACTTCACATCACGACCAACCATCATGGAAGAAAGCTCTTCCTTTGTGGTTTCTGCTACATTGACCGTGCCAATACCTTTACCCTTGCGGAGAATCGTGCAACGGTCCGCAACCTGCATAATTTCGTTCAGCTTATGCGTAATGAAGAGGATGGACTTACCTTCCGCTGCAAGATTCTTCATAATCTTCATCAGATCATCGATTTCCTGTGGTGTCAAAACAGCCGTAGGCTCATCAAAAATCAAAATATCATTATCGCGATACAGCATCTTCAAAATTTCCACACGCTGCTGCATACCAACGGTAATATCCTCAATCAATGCATCCGGATTCACTGCAAGACCATACTTTTCGGAAAGCGCCACAACCTTCTCACGCGCCTGCTTCTTTGTCAAAAAGCCCATCTTGCTAGGCTCTGCACCCAGAATGATATTGTCCAATACCGTGAAGATATCTACCAGCATAAAGTGCTGATGTACCATACCAATTCCCAAATCGGTTGCATCATTTGGATTGGTAATTTTAACAATCTCCCCGTCCTTTTTAATTACACCCTTTTCCGGAGTATAATGTCCGAACAGAACGCTCATCAGGGTGGACTTACCTGCGCCGTTCTCGCCCAATAACGCGTGAATCTCTCCACGCTTCAGCTGCAACGTAATATCATCGTTCGCAATAATTCCCGGGAACTCCTTCGTTATGTGCAGCATCTCGATTACATAATCTTCCATTTACTCACCTACCGTACATAAAAATAGATAGTAATATCATACCATAAACCCCGTCTATAATCTACGAAAAAGAACGCTAATTACTTGAAGCATTTGAGGGTTTATTATAAAATGACCTTTGCAAGATATTTCCACACAGATAAAGGATTATTTATGAAAGCATTAATCGCAATGAGTGGCGGCGTGGACTCCTCGCTGGCTGCTAAATTGACTCTTGATATGGGCTATGAATGTGATGGTTGCACGATGAAGCTTTACACGAACGAAGATATTCATGTGGACCGTTCCAACACCTGTTGCAGCCTGGACGATGTGGCCGATGCCAAGAGCGTTGCCTACAAGCTTGGCATGGAGCATTATGTATTCAATTTTTCTGAAGAATTCCGTGCCTGCGTCATTGACCCCTTCATTCATGCCTATGAAACCGGTCGTACGCCGAACCCTTGTATTGACTGCAACCGTTATATGAAATTTGAAAAATTGTATGAGCGTGCAAGCGTGCTTGGCTATGATAAAATTGTCACCGGTCACTACGCTCGTGTCGAACAGGATGGCGACCGCTTTCTTTTAAAAAAGGCACTAGACGATACCAAGGATCAAAGTTATGTACTCTATTCCCTGACACAGGAGCAGCTTTCACATACGCTCTTCCCACTCGGTGGTATGCATAAGTCTGAGGTTCGCGCCCTGGCGGAGTCCTATGGTTTTATCAATGCCAACAAAGCCGACAGTCAGGACATCTGCTTTGTTCCGGATGGAGATTATACCGCATTCATTGAACGGACCACCAAAAAGACTTACCCGAAGGGAAATTTCGTCACCACGGACGGCACCGTATTAGGCACACATAACGGAATCATTCATTACACCATTGGGCAGAGAAAGGGCCTCGGCATTTCTGCCAAGACCCCTCTTTATGTAAAGAATGTGGATGTGGAACAGAACCAGGTCGTTCTTTGTGAAAACGAGGAATTATTCAGCTCCACTCTGATTGCCACAAATTTCAAC
The DNA here is from genome assembly GCA_045641925.1 of Butyrivibrio sp. Classification (GTDB taxonomy): domain Bacteria; phylum Bacillota; class Clostridia; order Lachnospirales; family Lachnospiraceae; genus Eshraghiella. The sequence goes on along the minus strand of JAZUHV010000156.1, from coordinate 5,394 downwards.
TGGATTGTGGAAAGGCCAGTCGAGCCATTTCATTGTAAGGCCAAAATCCGCTATCGCCATAGTGAGCAGCCGGCAACCGTGACGCCAATCGATGAGACCACGGTACGCATCGATTTTGATGAGCCACAGCGCGCCATTACGCCCGGCCAGGCAGCCGTATTATATGACGGCGACATTGTTATGGGTGGCGGTGTAATCTGCTAAGAATATCAAAAAGGAGAAGGAATCAGGCTTCCTTCTCCTTTATTTTTAATCTAATGGAACAAATGTATAACCGTAATCTCGGCAATAGGCTTCCAATGTAGATCCAGTGTATCCATGGTATGTAATCTTGTTTGGATTATATCCCTCCGCCGCATTGCCAAATGCATGGCTTTCAATCGTGGCAGTTTTCGATAATATGGTAATATCCTTTAAACTATTACAGTACGAAATCGCCATACCTTCCACCACTTCCACCGATGCCGGAATCGTAAGCTCTCTCAATTCCGGGCAGTACCAAAATGCATCCGCAATAATATATTTAAGCCCTTCATTCAAGCTGATGCTTTCCATCTTACTGCCAAAGAATGTTCCGCCATTAATACCGATCGTATCCGACCTAAGAACAATATCCTTATCCGCTGTGGCATGCGGATATGATATCGTCCAAATCGTATTGTCCAAATACATATCGTTATAAAGCACCCCGTCCGACAGGAAAAGCGTTCCGCTATCATTCGCAGTTGCCCCACCCGTAAACTCTATGCTTGCAAGGTTTTTGCAGCCAGAAAAGACAGCTCCACCAAAATACTCAAGACCATGTGGGAGCACAATCTTTTCTATTGCGGTTTTGCCAAAGGCCCACTGTCCGATGACAGTTACGGATTCCGGAATAATAACTTCCTTAAGATTTTTGCATTCAAAAAAAGCAAAAGAATCAATCGTTTTTATAGAATCCGGAAAAACAACCTTTTCAATTTTATCAGAACGGGAAAAAACATCCGGAGCAATCATCTCCGTTCCCTCTGCAACGATGCATTCACTGCTCTGTTCAAGATTTCCCCCATGCACAAAAACCTTGCCGTCTTTTGAATATAAGTCATTATTTATGCACTTAACCGTCGGATTATTGTCTGGAACCGTGACGCAAATAGATCCTTCTGTAATTGGGAAGAATGTAAAACGCTTCCAAATCCAGGTTGACGGAAAATAAACATTGGCAAACACATTTATGTCTTCTAGCGAAACAGAGTTTATCGCATATACACCTTCCGGAATATAAACCGTCTTGCCTGCATGCGGTTTGAATACATAATTTTGTATTCCTACAACTGGCATTCCATCCAAATAGGCCGGAATCTTCTGTGTCATCCCCGGAAACATTGTAATTTTTGCACCATACGAACGATAATACTCAAATCCATCGGATGCAAGCTTTATGAATTGAGGCCGCTTATAATCCTCCGTTGAAACCTCATAATCCTTCAATGTAGGATCTGTTAAATCATGGAATTCAAAATTATTTGAACCAGCCATACAGAATCCAAAATCATGCTCACCATGTGTTGCATCCCAGGTTGCATCCATAAAGTAATAGGTATCATCAATATTTACAATATTCCATGCATGAGCCTCTTTATCGCCCTCTTCACCGGCATCACCCTCGATAACTCTCGCATCAATTCCATGTTCCAACGCAAGGCGATAGAATAACAGTGCATATCCTTCACAAACAGCAGCATGCTCAACAAACGCACCATATGCCGTATGCTGTGTCCATATCAATGGATCAAACTCTTCTCCATAATACAGCTCGGTATGTGCATTGTTCTTTCTTGCGTAATCATATGTAATGCTATCGCAGGCATAGTCATAAATTGACAGTATCTTGTCGGCAAGGTTTCGATTATCCAATGGGTAGTTTTTCATAAAATATGCAACTTCTGCATCCACCAGTCGTTCCTGCTCAGCCGTTGATTTCATCCCCAGCTCAAAAACAATTGTAGTGGCCCCATTCTCGTAGCTTTGTGTATGACGAGTATATGCAAAATGATTGCGGATATAGTCCCCCTCGTTTGGAACACCTGTATGCACCATGGTCTTCTTCACGAGATCTTCCACTTCTTCATGTGTCAACTCCTGCTCCGATGGTACAACAATGGAAAAATTATGATCTCTGGCCACCATGCGCTGCTTTAAAATAGTAACAGCGTCTGTGAGGTCGGCCGCATCATAGGACTTTCCATCAGAAGGTGTATAATCCGTCTGAGAAACAAAGTTTCGAATAAATTCTTCTTTATCCGCAATGGAACTAGGAATGGTCTGCTCATCACCACCGGTTCCATTGGTTTCTGATTCTGTATTGGTCTCGGTAGATGCATTCTGCGGATCCGAAGATGTGGTCGGATTCGCTGGATTTTGAGGCTTTTGGCAACCGCCAATCGCCAGAGAAAGAATCATGAATGCAATCAAACCGATAGATATGCTTTTTCTACTTTTCATTTTAATTTTATCCTAACACTGCCTTATCACTGGTAAATTCTGAGCCGGAAGCAATCGCAAACTTCTCAAGCAAATCTTCTACCGTCAAATTTTTCTTTTCTTCTCCACGGATGTCCAGAATGATATGTCCGCTATCCATCATAATCAGACGATTACCATGGGCAATGGCATCACGCATATTATGTGTAATCATCAGCGTGGTCAGGTGACCTGCCTGTACAATCTGTTCGGTGGTCGCTAATACCTTTTCCGCTGTCTTTGGATCCAATGCCGCGGTATGCTCATCTAATAAAAGAATCTTTGGTTTCTGTAAGGACGCCATCAAAAGCGTAACTGCCTGTCTTTGTCCACCGGAAAGGAGTCCAACCTTGGAGGTTAAACGATTCTCCAAACCGAGGTCCAGGGTCTTCAATAACTCACGATAGCTCTCTCGCTCTCTTGCGGTAATACCAGGGCCAAGGCCTCTGAACTTGCCGCGGCGCGCCGCAAGTGCCAGGTTTTCATCAATGCCCATGGTTGCCGCAGTACCCATCATTGGGTCCTGAAATACGCGGCCAAGATACTTAGCTCTACGATGCTCAGACACGCGGGTAACATCCACGCCGTCTACAATAATTGCGCCCTCATCCACGTACCAGGTACCTGCTACGGCATTTAAAAGGGTGGATTTACCGGCGCCATTGCCACCGATAACGGTTACAAAGTCACCTTCTTCTAACTTAAGGGACAACTGATCAAGTGCCTTCTTTTCATTGACCGTTCTTGGGTTAAAGGTCTTGGAAATGTTTTTAATCTCTAACATATCAAATCTTTGTCCTTTCTTCAGAAGCGTTAACCATTCTTTTGACTTTTTCAAAATACTTCTTTTTGAAATATGGAATAGCCAGGAAGACTGCTACAACGAGTGCCGTCAAAAGCTTCAGGGAATCGGTGTCCAGGCCAAGGGTAATAACAAACTGCATTACCACATAATAGATAATCGCACCAATAACTACACCAACCAGCTTTAATGCAAAGTTGCGGAAAATCTTCTCAAAAATGACACCACCGATAATAACTGCTGCCAAGCCGATAACGATGGCACCACGGCCCATATTGATATCTGCAAATCCCTGATACTGTGCTAATAATGCACTGGAAAGTGCAACCAGACCATTGGAAAGCATCAAACCGAGAACAACATTAACCTTGGTGTTAATACCCTGTGCGCGTGACATATTGTGATTAGCACCGGTTGCACGTAAAGAGCAGCCCAGTTCGGTTCCGAAGAACCAGTACAGCAATGCCACAATCGCAATTACAAAAATTACCAATATAAAGATTGGGTTAAAGTGAACCACGCCGTCTTCAATCGTCATCGGTGATTCCTTTACATAGCCAGATACAACCAAAAGGTTGTAATTACGCCATGAAATTGGCACATTGGCCTGACCCATTATTTTCAAGTTAATCGTATACAATGACAGCTGGGACAAAATACCGGCAAGAATGGCTGGAATTCCCATCAGTGTGTGGAACACACCTGTCATCAAACCGGCTAAAATACCGGCAATGGTAGCTACCAATAAAGCCAGCCACATTGGCTGTCCATTGGTTAACATCATGACGCATACTGCTGCGCCCGTGCACATCGTTCCATCCACAGTCAAATCGGCCACATCCAAAATCTTATAGGTGATATAAACACCGATTGCCATAATACCCCAAATCAAACCCTGCGCAACTGCGCCTGGCAATGAATTTAAGAATGTAAGTAACACATTCACAATTTGTGCCATAAAATCCTCCCATATACGAATTTCGTAAAAGAACAACACAGCCTCCGAACCCTAAAAAGGGCCGGAGGTCGTGAGAAATTCGTTTCTTTGGTGCCATGCACCTTGTTTTGACGGTCGCCCGTCTTATTCCAATGGATTATTCAATAACTACTGCTTCGTATCCATCCGGAATGGTAACGCCAAGTTCATCAGCAATTGCCTGATTGTACATCTTGGTAACCTTTGGTGCAAACTGGATATCCATCTTAGTGATATCTGCGCCATTTGCAAGGATATCTGCTGCCATTTCACCAGTGGTGTAACCGATGTCATAGTAGCTGATAGAAAGAGTAGCAACACCACAACCCTTGCAGATACCTTCCTCACCTGCTACGATAGGAGTCTTTGCAGGACGAGCAATCTGATCAATGATACCAGTGTTAGAAGCTGCAGTATTATCGGTAGGGATGTAAAGAACATCTACATTAGCACAAGCATTCTCAGTAACGGTAGCAACATCATTGGTATCGGTGAAGGAATATGGAACACACTCAATACCAAGCTTGGTTAATTCAGCGGTAATAACATCTACCTGGTACTTAGAGTTTGCTTCTGCGGAGCAGTAAAGAGCGCCAACCTTCTTAACATCTGGGAATAATTCCTGAATCATAGCAGCCTGCTTAGAAAGAGGTGCTAAATCAGAGGTACCGGATACATTGTAACCAGTCTTTCCGGTCCAATCCTTGATATCCAATGCAGATGCATAATCTGTAATGGAGGTACCAAGTACTGGGATATCAGCAGTTGCAGATGCAGCAGCCTGTAATGGAGGGGTTGCATTTGCCATAATCAAATCTACCTTAGCAGATACGAATGCATTCACGATGGTAGAGCAGTTTGCAGAATCACCAGATGCGTTCTGATAATCAAACTTAACATTGTCCTTACCAAGCTTTTCTTCCAAAGCATCCTGGAAACCCTTGGTAGCTGCATCCAATGCAGGGTGGGTTACTAACTGGCAGATACCAACATTGTAAACCTTCTTGCCGGCACCGGTGCCTGAACATGCAGTCATGCCGAATACCATAGCTGCGCAAGTAACTAAAGCTACAAGCTTTGCAATTTTCTTCTTCATTGTTTTTCTCTCCTTTTA
>JAZUHV010000155.1:0-5566 GCA_045641925.1 Butyrivibrio sp. | reverse complement strand
GTATATTCACTCAGATTAAGGATGCGCTGACCAGACAGCGTGCGGATGGTATCCTGATATTCGGCGATTTCTTCGTCGGCGGAAGGATCCATTGGCAAATCTGCCAGAGGAACGTCGATGTAAGGCAAAAATGTAATGTCCTTACGACGTACGGTGTTAGAATGGTCCTCTCGGTCCCAGAACTCTTTATTTTTTTTATCGTTGATGCGGGTATGTTTGCGGCGTTCATAAATCATCAGTCCGCCTAATACAAATGTCACACCGATCAATGCAATTCCCATGTTTTTAAACATAGAGAACCTCCGGATTTTCTATGATTGTTAGTCAAAAGTATGTTTTGAAGAAAGGAAAATATCCTATGTTCAAGAAAAAGAACACAAGAATTATCACCATCATCATTTGCGTAGTATTGGTACTTGCCATGGTTATTCCAATGGTTGTAACTGGCATACTGTACGCTAAGTAAAAGTATAACTTGAATTAGAACTGTACGCAAGAGCGAGGCAAAGAAGATGAACCAGGGTAAACTGTCCACAACGATGATCAAACGAAGCATTATGAGTTACATTCACGGGAGCAATCCTGCGGGTGTGGATTGTGCTACCCTTGAGGGAAATGGACCATTTACCTTTACAACGGCTGCGGTCGGCGTGGGAGAAACTCTTTTGTCCGCAAAAATGGCTGTAATTAAGGCCTGCAATAATATTTGGGCATCAGGGGGCGCTGTGGAAGGTGTGGAAGCTGCTTATTTGATTCCGGCCACAGCCAGAGAAATTCGCATTAAAGAGCTGACGCAGGTTATTGCTGCTGCCTGTAAGCAGTGTGATACCAAGCTGATTGGTGGACATACGGAAGTGACGGACGCGGTAAATCGTGTCGTGGTTACCATTACGGCAATTGGATCTGCAGATCATCCGGCCACAAACATTAAGAACGCCAAGCCGGATATGGACATTGTCCTCAGTAAATGGGTGGGTATGGAAAGTGCCGCTCTCAGTATGCAAAGTGTGGAGAAGAAGGCAAAGTGTCTGGAACGCTTTACAAAGAATTACATCGCGGAGATTGAAGAGTATCCAGATTGGCTTTGTGTGCAGGAAGAAGCAAAAGTAGCACAGGAACTGGGTGTTATTGCAATGCATGATGTCTCTGATGGGGGTATTTTTACAGCGCTTTGGGAGCTTTCTGAGGGTAGCAATTGCGGCTTTGAGGTGAATTTGGAGGCTATCCCGATGCGACAACCGACAGTGGAGGTTATGGAAGTGCTCGGAGAGAATATTTATCGAGAGAAATCCGCAGGCTGCCTGATGATGCTGACACCGGACGGAGAGCGCTTGGTGGACGAACTTGGAAAAATCGGAATTCCTGCATGTATTATTGGACAAACAACGGCTAATCATGATAAAATATTGCATAATATGGACGAAATACGATATCTGGATAAAACCTGATATCGTTCTGCGCATTTTTAGGAAGTGAGAGAACATGAGAGAAGCGATTTTAGCAGTTTTAGAAAAGAACTCAAGAATTGATATAGCGGATTTAGCAGCTATGCTTGGCGTAGAGGAAACCGCCGTTGCGAATGAAATTGCAGATATGGAAGATGAACACGTGATTTGTGGTTATCATACCTTGATTAACTGGGATCGTACCAGCGCGGAAAAGGTTACTGCCCTAATCGAAGTGAAGGTTACTCCACAGCGCGGTCAGGGCTTTGATGCCATCGCGGAGCGCATTTATAACTATAGTGAGGTTCATGCATTGTACCTGATGAGCGGTGGCTTTGATTTTACGGTTATTTTAGAGGGCAAGACCATGAAGGAGGTTGCATTATTTGTGGCTAATAAGCTTGCTCCATTAGAAGCTGTTTTAAGCACCTCCACCCATTTCGTGCTAAAGAAATATAAGGATCACGGAACGGTTCTGGAAGTGAAAGAGAAGGAAGAAAGGATTGCGATTACCCCATGAGAAATCCATTAGCAGATAAAGTCGTGGGAATTAAACCATCCGGAATCCGTAAGTTTTTTGACATCGCCAGCGAAATGAAGGATGCAATTTCTTTGGGCGTTGGTGAACCGGACTTTGATACCCCATGGCAAATTCGAGAAGAAGGTATTTACACACTGGAACGTGGTAAGACCTATTACACCGCTAATTCCGGCTTGATGGAATTAAGGGTGGAAATTTGTAATTATTTAAAGCGCCATTATAATTTGAATTATGATCCGAAGACAGAAACGCTGGTTACAGTAGGTGGTTCTGAGGCAATTGACCTGGCATTTCGTGCCATGTTAAATCCGGGCGAGGAAGTCATTATTCCAGAGCCTTGTTATGTATCCTACCTTCCGTGTGCTGTTTTGGCAGATGGTGTTCCTGTAACCATTGCATTGCAGGAAAAAAACAACTTCTGTCTGACTCCGGAGGAACTGGAGAATGCAATCACGGAGAAGACCAAGCTTTTAGTATTGGCTTTCCCAAATAACCCAACCGGTGCGGTTATGAACCGGAAGCAATTGGAAGAAATTGCGGCAGTTTGTATCAAGCATGATATTTTTGTTGTTTCCGATGAAATTTATTCTTCCCTGAATTATGGGGAGGAACGTCATGTATCCATTGCCGAAATCGAAGGAATGCGTGAGAGAACCATCGTGATTAACGGTTTTTCAAAAGCGCATGCAATGACCGGCTGGAGACTTGGCTATGCGTGCGGACCAAATCAAATTCTGCAGCAGATGATTAAAATCCATCAGTTTGCGATTATGTGTGCACCGACCAACAGCCAGTATGCTGCAGTGGTTGCCTTGCGCGATTGTGACGATGAAGTTGCGAAGATGCGCGATGAATACAATGGCAGACGTCGTTTTATGCTTACGAAATTGCGTGGAATGGGCCTTCAGGTATTTGAACCGCTCGGCGCATTTTACATTTTCCCTAACATTTCAGAATTTGGTATGACCTCAGATGAGTTCGCAACCAGATTCTTAAAGGAGAAGAATGTTGCTGCAGTTCCGGGAAATGCATTCGGTACCTGCGGCGAGGGCTTTTTACGTATGTCCTATGCAACTTCATTGAAAAATTTGAAGATTGCGATGGAACGCCTAGAGGAGTTCGTAACAGAATTACGGGCTGAAAAGTAAGAATTTACGAGCAAAATTTGAAATAAAAGGAGCTTACAAACATGGACGAAATGAAAGTGGAATACGTACAACCTTTCCTGATTGCGGCTTCCAGCGTATTGCAGAATATGTGTGGATTGACCCTGAAGCCGGGAAAACCATACGTAAAGAATACGGCATTTGATGCAGACTCTTTGGTAATTTGCATCGGTGTTGTAGGCCAGTTAAGCGGACAGGTTTTAATTGCTTTCAAGAATGAGGTTGCTCTGGACATTGCTTCCAAAATGTGTATGATGCCAATGACAGAACTGAACGAACTGTCTGTCAGTGCATTGTCCGAGCTTGGAAACATGGTACTTGGAAATGCTGCAACTGTATTATCTACCAAAAATGTTCTGGTGGATATTACTACACCGACTCTGATTCATGGTAATTTTGAAATCAATAGTGCATATGCAAAGAATATTTGCATGCCATTAACCTTTGAAGGCGATAAGACCATCGAATTGGATATTTCTGTAAAAGAGGCTTAATTTGAAATTAAAAAAAGGTTATCATTCACAATACAAAGCATTCCGCAGTGAATTCATCAGAAAACAGATTCTTGTATTAATAGCAATCTTTATTGCAGGCGCAGTTTATTCTTTAGTTGCGCCTTTTGTCATTTCTAGCGCTCACATTATGGAATTCACTATGGCACATAGAGAGTTCCGCCCATTGCTGTTTGGTAGTCTGATTGCATTAGCTATAGACAGCTTTATATTTCTGAATAAACGTATTTGGAACGATGAGAAGAAACGTAAAGTGGTGGATTACATTGTTGATTTTGTAACCTTATTTTTCTGCGCTTTTATCTTTTTCTTTGCTGATCGCGCTTATATTTATTCTTATCGATTGAACGAAATTTCAAATCCACTCGTGTTCGTATCCTGCTCCCTTGTTGTTGCCGCTCTGATTTACGTTCCACCAATGATTTTTGGAATTTTCTATTTGATTGAATGTGCTATTTTCATGTGGGAAATTGTAGCTATGGGTGGTGGCTGGAGTGCGAACTCCACGCTGATTTACAATCTGTTTTTCTTTATGGTATTGGTCATTCTGATTGTAAACATCCGTTATGGGTTAGGACTCAGGAACTTTGTCCAACAGAAGCAAATCGAACGCATGCAGGCCGAGTCGGAAAAATTTATGGCTAGCGTAACGCATGAGATGAGAACTCCACTGAATTCGGTTTTGGGTAAAAATGAACTGATTCGCCGAGAGACAAAGGAACCGGAAACTGCACGACTGACGAAGGAAATTAATTCTTCCGGCAAATTGCTGTTGTCTTTAATCAATGACATTTTGGATCTTTCTAAAATTCGTGCCGGTAAAATGAACATTGTTCCTGCGGATTATCGGTTTATGGATGTTTATGAAGAAATTCAAAGCATTATGAAGAGTGAAGCAGAGGGCCATGGTTTGGCATTTTGCGCGGAATCTGTCGGAAATATTCCTGCGGTAATGAATGGTGATGAAGTTCGATTAAAGCAGATTGTTTTGAATTTGCTTTCCAATGCAATCAAATACACACGTGAGGGTACGGTTACACTTCGCGTTGTGAATAAGAGTGAGGCCGAAGGAAAAATTCTGCTTCGCGTTGAAGTGGAAGATACCGGTATTGGTATTCGTGAAGAAGACCTTCCAAAACTGATGAGTGAATTTGTGCGTGTGGATGAGAACAAAAATCGTACTACACAGGGAACCGGTTTGGGCCTTTCCATTACTGCATCGCTATTGCACCTAATGGATTCAGAACTTAAGGTGGAGAGTGAATACGGAAAGGGCAGTAAGTTCTACTTTGACATAGAACAGATTGTTGTGGATGAAACGGCCTATGACACAGTGGACAATACTGTCGAGGAGGTTATTTCACTGCCGGATTTGAAGGTATTGATTGTAGATGACAATCGTGTGAATTATACTGTCGCAAAGGGTCTGATGCGCTATTATCACTTTGTACCGGCTTATGCGCCGAGTGGGGAAGCGTGCCTGAAACTTCTAGAGGGAAATCGTTACGATTTGATTTTTATTGATCATATGATGCCGGAGATGGATGGTGTAGAAACTCTTTGTGAAATCAAACGTCGTTATCCATCCGTGATGGAAAAGACTCCGATTATCGCCCTGACAGCCAACAATTCCTCCGATGCGAAGGAATGCTATCAGAAATTGGGATTTAGTGATTTCTTAGCAAAGCCAATCAATCCAAAGCAGTTGGATCAGTTGATGAGAAGTTTTAAGAGTAATAAATAAAAAAGGAGCTGTGAATTTTGAGGTGACCCCTCAAAGTTAGACTTTTTTACGAGACGACTTCGGTCGTCTCGTTTTCTTTATGCAGCTAAAAGATGGAGCCTATATTGAATAGGACTCATCCATCCTAACTTTTCTTTTATTCGTTGCTCATTATAGTA
>JAZUHV010000154.1:0-7792 GCA_045641925.1 Butyrivibrio sp. | reverse complement strand
TTACGGCGTTTTTCGCTTTTTTTAAACTTACATTCGTTTCTCTTTTATGATATAATTAATGTATATTTGAAAGGAGTAATAATGTTTTCAATCGGTGAATATGTTGTTTATGGAACCAATGGAATCTGCCAGGTAACGGACATTAAAAAACTGGATCTGATGGGAGCAAATAACGAACGGGAGTATTATGTTTTGCAGTCAACACGTGGAAAAGGAAATCAGTCCTTTGTTCCGGTTGATTCAGATAAGGTGCTTTTACGTTTGGTAATTGATAAGCAGGATGCGAAAGACTTGATTGAAAACATTCCCATGATAGACGGATTGGGCGAACTGGATGATAAATCCAGAGAAATTCGTTATAAAGAAATTGCCAAATCCTGTGAATGCCGTCAGTGGATTTCAATGATTAAAACCATTTATTTTCGTAAGCAGGAAAGGCTCGCACAAGGAAAGAAAATGACCGCAACGGATGAGCGTTATATGCGCCTGGCGCAGGATAATTTGTTTGAAGAATTGTGTTTTGCTCTGGATATGGATAAAAATGCTATGGAAGAGAGAGTATATCATGGAATTCAGGGCGATTGATCCATCGAAAATGTAGGATGTCAGGCGACAAGGGAGTAGCCAATATTCCCTTGTCGCTATTTTTTATAGCAATTGTTAAAAATTAAACAAAATACAATAGAAGTACTTGAAATCTTGCATATTTCCACGTATTATATATTTTGGTAGAAATTGCGATTTATATGAATACTATATATGGAGGTTAGTCATATGAGCACTACATCAACATCGTCAGCTAGCAATAGAATTATGTCTTTGTTAGATGACAACAGTTTTGTTGAAATCGGCGCAATGGTAGCACCAAGAAGTACTGATTTTAACATGACATCCGTAGACGCTCCTGCTGATGGCGTAGTAACTGGCTATGGTACCATCGATGGAAGCCTTGTCTATGTGTTTAGCCAGGATGCATCCGTATTAAACGGATCTGTAGGCGAAATGCACGCAAAGAAAATTGTTAATCTGTATGATTTAGCATTGAAAATGGGAGCTCCTGTTATCGGCTTAATCGACAGTGCGGGTCTCAGACTTCAGGAGGCTACCGATGCATTGAATGCATTTGGTACCATCTACGCAAAACAGGTTGAGGCATCCGGTGTGATTCCTCAGATTGCTGCAGTTTTTGGCGAGTGCGGTGGTGGCTTGGCAGTTCTTAGCGAACTTGCTGATTTCACTTACATGGAGAACAAAGGTAAGATTTTTGTAAACAGTCCAAATGCTTTGGATGGTAACAAGAATGAGGACACCGCAGCTGTAGACTTCCAGTCCAAGGTTGCCGGTACTGTAGATTTTGTTGGCAATGAAACCGAAATCCTTTCCGGAATCCGCGAACTGGTTTCTATGTTGCCTGCAAATTGCGATGATGAAGCATTTACCGAATGTGCAGATGATTTAAATCGCGCTTGTGAAGGTCTTGCTGATGGCAAGGCAGATCCTGCATTTGTATTAAGCACAATTTCTGATGGCAATGTATTTGTTGAGGTTAAGAAGGCATTTGCCCCAGAGATGGCTTGTGGTTTTATTAAATTAAACGGCGCTACAGTTGGTGCGGTTGCAAATCGTACAGCATTATTTGAAGACGGCGCTTCCGTAGCTGAATTTGACAATGTATTGACTGTTGGCGGTTGCTACAAGGCAGCTGAATTCATCAATTTCTGTGATGCATTCAATATCCCTGTATTATCTTTAACAGATGTGAAGGGCTATGAAGCTACCAAGGCTAGTGAGAAGAGCATTGCGAAAGCATGTGCTAAACTGGTTGCTGCATTCGCAGGTGCTACCGTTCCTAAGGTTAATGTAATTACCGGAGTAGCATATGGTAGTGCTTATGCAATTATGAATTCTAAAGCAATCGGCGCAGATGTAACTTATGCTTGGCCTGATACCTCTATCGGTATGATGGATGCTACAAAGGCTGCTGGTATTATGTATGCTTCTAATCCTTCCGTAATTAATGAGAAGGCTGCTGAGTATCAGGCATTACAGGATTCTGCAATTTCTGCTGCTAAGCGTGGCTATGTAGATCGTATCGTAGAGCCTGTTGACACTCGTAAGTATGTAATCAGTGCATATGAGATGCTTTACTCTAAGACAACGGTTGCAGCAAAGAAGCACGGCACCGTGTAATGAGGTGAGCAGATGGATAAGATTTTTAATTTCGATCCAGCAACATTATCTGAAGCAGGTATTAATACATTAATTTGCATCAGCGTAGTGTTCTGCGTATTGATTTTTATTTCATTGGTAATCAGTTTGTTCCAGATTATTCCTAAGCCGCAGAATGCGATTGCTGCACGTAAGCCGAAGAAGGCAGATGAAGCAGTTATTGGTGAAAAAGCCATTGAAGCTGCTGTAAGTCAGATTGAGATGAAGGAACAGGAAGAAATGATGGATGATTTGGAATTGGTTGCAGTTATTGCTGCAGCAATTGCAACTTCTACTGGTACTTCTACCGATGACTTTGTTGTACGTTCAATCAGAAAGGTAAAAAGGGCATAAGATTCGCCCGTATGGAGGAAATTCATTATGAAGAATTATACAATTACTGTTAATGGCAATGTTTATGCTGTAACCGTAGAAGAAGGAGCAACTACTGGCGCTCCTGTTGTAGCTGCACCTAAGGCTGTAGCTGCACCTGCCGCAGCACCTAAGGCTGCTGCACCTGTTGCAACCGGTACTGCCGGCGCTGTTAAGATTAACGCACCTATGCCGGGTAAGATCCTTAAGATCAATGTTAATACCGGCGATGCTGTTAAGAAGGGTCAGGTTGTTATGGTATTAGAGGCTATGAAGATGGAAAACGATATCGTAGCTTCTCAGGATGGTACTGTAGCAAGCGTAAATACTTCTGTTGGCGCATCTGTAGAAGCAGGAGAAGTTCTCGCAACATTAAACTAATTTTGGAGGTGTACTAATGGATTTAGTATTGCAAACACTGCAAAACCTCTGGAATCAGACTGCGTTTATGGATCCTTCCGTAACGTGGAAAAACCTGATTATGGTTGCAGTTGCATTAGTATTTTTATATCTTGCAATTGGTAGAGGCTTTGAGCCACTATTATTAGTTCCGATTTCATTCGGTATGTTGCTTGTTAATTTGTTCCCAGGAATTATGACTACCTTAGAGGAAGCTTCCCAGAAGGGTGATGCAGCCGCTGGTTTGTTCCATTATTTCTACATCTTGGATGAGTGGAGTATTCTTCCTTCCTTGATTTTCCTGGGCGTTGGAGCAATGACCGATTTCGGTCCATTGATTGCAAACCCAAAGAGCTTCCTTTTGGGAGCTGCTGCACAGATTGGTATTTTCAGCGCGTATTTCTTAGCAATTCTTTTAGGATTTAATGGAAAAGCTGCTGCTGCAATCTCCATCATTGGTGGTGCGGATGGTCCTACCTCCATTTTCTTGGCTGGTAAGCTTGGTCAGACCGATTTGATGGGTCCAATCGCTGTTGCTGCATATTCTTATATGTCCCTCGTTCCTATTATTCAGCCTCCAATTATGAAGCTGTTGACTACGAAAAAGGAACGTGCAATTAAGATGGAGCAGCTTCGTCCAGTATCAAAGTTGGAGAAGATTTTGTTCCCAATCGTTGTTACAATCGTTGTTGTAGCAATCCTTCCTACCACAGCACCACTTGTTGGTATGTTGATGTTAGGTAACTTGTTCCGTGAATGTGGTGTTACCAAGCAACTTACAGAAACTGCTTCTAACGCACTGATGTATATCGTAGTAATCTTACTTGGTACTTCAGTAGGCGCATCTACCAGCGCAGAAAACTTCTTGAACCCAGATACATTAAAGATTGTAGTTCTTGGTTTGGTTGCATTTGCAGTAGGTACCGCTGCCGGCGTATTGTTCGGTAAGATTATGTGCGTTGCTACAAAGGGTAAGGTTAATCCACTCATTGGTTCTGCCGGCGTATCCGCTGTACCTATGGCTGCGAGAGTATCGCAGAAGGTTGGTGCGGAAGCAGATCCTACGAATTTCCTTTTGATGCATGCTATGGGACCTAACGTAGCAGGTGTTATTGGAACCGCCGTTGTTGCCGGAACATTCATGGCAATCTTCGGTATATAATGAGAGCAAAGGAGTACAGATCATGGCAGAAATTATTACACCGAAGCCGGTGAAAATTACAGAAACAATTTTGCGTGATGCACATCAGTCTTTGATTGCAACCAGAATGACTACTGAGCAGATGCTTCCTATCATCGATAAGATGGATAAGGTTGGTTACAATGCAGTAGAGTGCTGGGGTGGTGCAACATTTGATGCTTGCTTACGTTTCCTGAAGGAAGATCCATGGGATCGTCTTCGTAAATTAAAGGATGGATTCAAGAATACCAAGTTACAGATGCTGTTCCGTGGCCAGAACATTCTTGGTTATCGTCCATATGCAGATGATGTGGTTGAATACTTTGTACAGAAGTCTATTGCAAATGGTATTGACATCATTCGTATTTTTGACTGCTTAAACGATATTCGTAATCTTGAAACTGCTGTTAAGGCTTCCAACAAGGAAGGCGGTCATGCACAGGTTGCATTATCTTATACTTTAGGTGATGCATATACTCTTGAGTATTGGGAAAATATGGCTCGTCAGATTGAAGAGATGGGTGCAGATTCTATCTGTATTAAGGATATGGCAGGCCTTTTGGTTCCAGCCGAAGCCACAAAGCTTGTAAAGGCTTTAAAAGCCGGTTCTAACCTTCCAATCGAGTTACATACCCATTATACCTCTGGTGTGGCTTCTATGACCTATATGAAGGCTGTAGAGGCAGGCTGTGATATCATTGATACCGCAATGTCTCCGCTTTCTATGGGTACCTCACAGCCAGCTACGGAAGTTATGGCTCAGGCATTTGTTGGCACTCCATACGATCCTGGTTTTGATCAGCAGCTTTTAGCTGAAATCGCTGACCACTTCAGACCAATGCGTGAGGAGTGGTTAAAGAGCGGCCTCTTAGACCCTAAGGTTATGGGTGTTAATATTAAGACCCTTCTTTATCAGGTACCTGGAGGTATGTTAAGTAACCTTGTATCTCAGTTAAAGGAAATGCATGCAGAAGATAAGTATGATCAGGTGCTTGAGGAAGTTCCTAGAGTTCGTAAGGACTTTGGTGAACCACCTTTGGTTACTCCATCTTCTCAGATTGTCGGAACTCAGGCCGTATTGAATGTTGTACTGGGTGAGAGATATAAATCCATGACCAAGGAGTCTCGTGATCTTCTTTTAGGTAAGTATGGTAAGACTGTTAAGCCTTTTAATCCTGAGGTTCAGGCTAAGGCAATTGAGTTAACCGGTGAGCAGCCAATTACCTGCCGTTTTGCAGATACCCTTCAGCCTGAGCTTGCTAAGCTTGAGGAAGAGATGAAGCAGTACAAGCAGCAGGACGAAGATGTATTATCTTATGCATTGTTCCCACAGGTTGCAACCGATTTCTTCAAGTACAGAGAAGCTCAGCAGTCCAAGATTGATCCTAAGCTTGGAAAAGATGGCGCTTATCCTGTATAATTTGAAATAGGGTATAAATAAAGGACCACACATTTGGTGTGGTCCTTTTTGATTTTTACGGTGAAAATATCGATTATCTCTTTTTCTTAATAATTTTATCCTTTGCTTTTTTGAGATTTTGTTTCCGTCTGTTTTTCTTTTCTTCTTTGTCCTTTTCCTTAGCTTCAATGCGCAATTGCTGAGTCTCCTGATAGTGTTCATACATTCTGTACTGATTACGCTTTTTGAGGCAGGATATTATAAATTTACGGATAATGTCATATATTACCGCAAATAATGGAATGCCGATTAACATACCTACAAAGCCCCATAATCCGCCGAAAAAGGCCATTGCAAAGAGAACCCAGAAACTGTCTACACCAGTAGCTTTACCCATTACCTTTGGTCCAATAATATTTGCATCTAATTGACCAATAATCAATATTGCGACCAGAAAGATTAAACAGTTTTGCCATCCTGTGACAAGTAATAATAAGCAGGATGGGATAGAACCGATAAACGGACCAAAGAACGGAATAATATTTGCAATACCAACCCAAACACTGATTAATTCAGCATAAGGAAGTCTGAAGACTTTCATTACGATATAACATAAAATCCCGATTATGCTGGCTTCTACTAAACGCCCTTTTACGAAACTGGTAAAGGTTTTATCAATGAAATGTACTTCCTGACGGATTGTATCTGCAGCTTTTTTTGGAAAAATTCCATAAACAATCAGTTTTGCCTGTTCAGCAAATTTCTTTCTGGAATTTAACAGGTAGATGCAGGAGATTGCGGCTACCAAAATATTCATTAGAGAAGAAAAAACATTGGAGAAACCTGAAGTAACAATGTTAAAGAGCTTCTGCTTGTTTTTATCAACAAAATTTGTAACCCAATTCATTGCTGCATTGGCTAATGATTGATTCCCCTGTCCGGTTAAATAATAATTTGCCTGAGCGTGCCATTCAACAATGTTATTATGAATTTCTTCCTGATTTGCCGTAATCTTTTCAAGTTCTTTAAAGGCATTATCAATTAAAGCTGGTAAGTTTAAAATTAAATCCTTAACATTTGTATATAACTGAGGAACGATTAACCAAATGATTAATCCCAATAAAACCAAGGCAAGAATGATGGTAATTGTAGTACTGATTCCTGTTGCAATTACATGTGCCTGATGGCGGTTTTTCATCTTACTGAACGGCTTATGGAAAACCGTTTCAAAGAATTGGACAATTGGTTTTAGCACGAATGCTATACAACCACCGACAACAAATGGTAAAAGCAGATTCCAAATCATCGTAAAGAATCCTGCGAATGATGTGTTCTTAAAAAATACAAAATATAATAAGAACAATGCTGCTATGACCAAAAAAGCAACAAGTCCGATTTGCCAATACTTAATGTCAATCTTTCTCTTTTTTGAATCTTCTTTAAGGTTGGGTGACTCTTCTTTTAGAGTGGATGGTTCTTCGTTCATTTTGTGTCTCCTCGAAACATAAATTTTTGCGAAAACTCACAACAAGTTTATTATATTACGAAATATGTGAAATACATATATAAATATAAAATTTGTTCAAAATAGTTGGATTGTAGGAAGTTTGTGTTCTGTGATATAATATTAAACGAGGTAAAAAATATGTCGAAGGTAATTATTGTTGGTGGTGGCGCTGCTGGAATGATGGCTGCTATTTCTGCCGCTGAGATGGGACATCAGGTCTCTTTGTTTGAGAAGAATGAAAAACTGGGAAAGAAGATTTTTATTACAGGGAAGGGTCGCTGTAATCTTACAAATGACTGTGAAGTTGAGGAATTATTCCAAAACATTGTGAGTAATCCCAAGTTTTTATATAGTGCAATTTATGCATATGATAATTCCATGGTAGAAGCATTTATGGAGGATAATGGATGTCCTATAAAGGTGGAACGAGGCAAACGAGTTTTCCCTGTTTCTGACCATGCTTATGATGTAATTAATGCATGTGCGAAACGCATGAAAGAATTGGATGTAGCTGTGAATCTAAATGCACATGTTGACCGACTGATCTGTGATGACCACGATGGAAAAAGAATTCGCGGCGTGGTTGTGAATCATAAAGAGTATTTTGCAGATGCCGTGGTTTTAGCGACCGGAGGATATTCTTATCCGTCAACCGGTTCGACTGG
The DNA here is from genome assembly GCA_045641925.1 of Butyrivibrio sp. GTDB lineage: Bacteria > Bacillota > Clostridia > Lachnospirales > Lachnospiraceae > Eshraghiella. The sequence continues at coordinate 62 of JAZUHV010000154.1, read as the reverse complement.
GGAAGGCCATAAAATGGCACTTGCTTGCGGACACACGATCAAGCCTTGCAGACCGGCATTGG
>JAZUHV010000153.1:0-8222 GCA_045641925.1 Butyrivibrio sp. | reverse complement strand
TGTTCAAAGGAACGACATGCCTCCATCAGTTCTTCATCTGTTGCAGTAGAATAGTCCTTGGTTTTCAAAGCTTCCTGCAACTTAGAGGTGGACTCGGAGGTCTGGTCTTTATAATAGGAGCTTGCCCCTGTTAATCCGCTTAAATAATCACTCATACGAATGCCTCAATTATCTCTTTAATGAATTTGCCTGACCAAGCATTTCATCCGCGGACTGAATTGCCTTGGAGTTCATTTCATAAGCACGCTGTGCCACAATTAAATTAACCATTTCATCTGCAACCTGAACATTGGACATTTCCAAATAGCCCTGTTTGATTACGCTGGCCTTTAAGCCCGGTGTTGCAGATTCTTCCATCGCTTCTCCGGAAGCTTCTGTTGCCTTATAGGTAGTAGCACCAACGCTCTCCAATCCAGCAGGATTGGTAAACTGGAACATTCCGATTCGAATGCCAAGGTCCTGTAAATTGTCGTCTTCGTCCGGATACCAGAAGCTACCATCGTTTGCAACCGTAAGCTTGGAGGTCTGAATTTCACTGCCAAATTCGATTGGCATACCATCCGTATCCAATACAGGATATCCGTCGGAGGAACAAACCATAAAGCCCTCCTCGGTCTTACCAATCTTAAAATCACCATTACGGGTATATACCGTCTCACCATCGGTATTCATTAACGCAAACAGGCCATTGCCCTGAACCGCAAAGGCGAAATCGCTTTCAGAAGCCTGCATGGATCCCTGTGTAAACTGTACGGTGATGGAAGAATTACGAACGCCCATACCAACCTGTGCAGGAATTGGCTTCTGTGCACCATTTGCGCTGGTCGAACGGGTCTGTAAGGTTTGATATAATAACGACTTGAATTCAGCCGTTGAAGTCTTATAGCCAGTAGAATTAACATTGGCTAAGTTATTTGCAATTACATCTACATTAGTCTGCTGTGCGATCATTCCGGAGGCCGCACTGTACAATGCTCTCATCATAGGTCATTTCCTCTTTCATTTAACGGGGCTTTACTGAATTCTGCCCAAGTTTACCGAACGTTCCAATGTGCTATCGATTGCCTGAATTACCTTCTGGCCGCTCTCGTAATCTCTGGTGGTGGCAATCATATCTACCATCTCGGTAACTGCATTTACATTCGAGGTTTCTAAATATCCCTGATAAACCTTTGCAGTCGGAGCGGTCTGTGTAGCTCCATCTACCGCGATATACATATTCTCGCCATACTTCTTCAGATAATCATAATTTTCAAAATCCGTAATCTGAAGCTGTGCCACTTCCATTCCATCGGCACGAATTAATCCGTGGTCATCAATTGTCACATCCGCAGCGGTGGTTGGAATACTAATCAGTCCACCATCTGCTCCTAATACAAAATCGCCATCCTTGGTCATCAGAATACCATCGACATTCGTAGTCAGACTTCCGTCTCTCGTATATCGAACCGATTCATTTCCATTGGCATCCGCAAATGAAACAGCGAAGAATCCTTTCCCGCCCAATGCAAGATCATAGGTGTTTCCCGTCTCTCTGAAATTACCATCCGCCCAATTGGTATAGGTCTCACCAATCTTTACTCCAAGACTGGCAAAGCCGATTGGACGATCGATGTAATGCTCTGAGCCATCATCAATTTTGATAGCCATCATACGGTCAAACGCCTGTGATGAAGCGCCTTCTTTCTTATAAGCAGTCGTGTTGGAGTTTGCCAAATTATTCGTGATGACATCCATACGGTTCATCTGATTGACCATACCGGTCATTGCTGTGTATAAACCTCTTACCATTTGTATACTCCTTTACGATACTTACCTGATACTATTTTATCGGACCGGCGCCAGGGTTTCTTAACCTTTGTTTTACATATTTTCGCAAATTTTAGACGATTAGAAACAAAAATCCCCTTCTGAAATCAGAAGGGGATAAAATATTCAAACAGTATTTATCTTTCGCCAGCCAGGAATTCGATAAACTTACCAGTTCCTACGGCAACTGCGGTCATTGGATCCTCTGCAGTCATCGTATTAATTCCGGTTCTGTCCTCAATCAGTTCCTCAAGGCCCTGCAATAAGCTTCCGCCACCAGTCAATACAATTCCACGGTCCGCAATATCTGCTGCCAATTCTGGTGGAGTCTTCTCCAAAACGCTGTGAATTGCATCTACAATCTGACCAGTTGCTTCTCTTAATGCTTCCTCGGTTTCTGAAGAGGTAACCGTTACAGTCTTTGGCAAACCAGATACCAGATTACGTCCGCGAATATCCATGGACACATCCTCAACTCTAGGGAATGCACTACCAATCTTAATTTTAATATCTTCTGCGGTACGCTCACCAATTAAAAGATTATGCTTCTTACGCATATACTTTACGAGTGCCTCATCAAAATCATCGCCCGCAATCTTAATGGAAGTGCTGACAACGGTTCCACCAAGAGAAATAACCGCGATATCCGTGGTACCGCCACCAATATCCACAATCATATTTCCACATGGTCTGGAAATGTCGATGCCTGCACCGATTGCTGCTGCAATTGGCTCCTCGATGATAGCAACCTCTCTTGCACCTGCATTATAGGTAGCATCCTCTACTGCCTTCTTCTCAACTTCCGTAACACCACTTGGAACACAGACACTAATACGAGGCTTCTTTAAAAGTCTCTTACCGACTGCCTTCTGGATGAAGTACTTTAACATCTTCTCCGTTACGGTGTAATCAGAAATAACGCCCTGACGAAGTGGTCTGACCGCAACGATGTTTCCCGGTGTTCTACCTAACATCAAACGTGCCTCTTCACCAATTGCCTTAATCTTATTTGTATCTCTATCAAAAGCCACTACGGATGGCTCCTTTAATACAACACCCTTGCCCTTAATGTAAACAAGAATGCTGGCTGTTCCTAAGTCTATACCGATATCGGTTCCGCCCATTGCCATGGTATTTCTCCTTTCAAATACGCAAAAAGCCCATATACATAGACATTATAAACAAGGTCCGTCTATTTGAAAAGGGGCAATTTTGCCTAGATTTTTTGCTTAAATCAGCGAAAGAATGTCCTTTATTGACATACATTGTGCTTCTGCTTCCAGTGCACGCCCGTTTTCCAGAATGGACTTTGCCGTGGCATTCATCGCCGGAACTGCGCTACGAATCAGCTGATTGGCATAAATAATTATATTCACGCCTGCTGTGCCAAGCTCCGTCTCCGTAATCTGACAATACGTCGTTGGAACAGCCACAATTGGTGTACTCGCATCCTGTTCGCGAAAGCGTTTGCAAAACTCCAGCACCTCCGTTGGCTCATTGGATTTGGAATGAATCATAATGCCATCCGCCCCTGCTGCCACATAGGCCATCGCACGGGTCAGCGCATCCTCAATACCCTGCTCTAAAATCAGGCTTTCAATGCGCGCGATAATCATAAAGTCCGCAGTGGTCTGCGCTTTTTTTCCTGCTGCAATCTTTGCGCAAAAATGTTCCACGCTGTCCTGCAGCTGTTCCACCTGTGTGCCGAATAGCGAATTCTTCTTTAAGCCGGTTTTATCTTCGATAATGATTGCCGACACGCCCATTCGTTCCAAAGTTCTCACGCGATACACAAAATGCTCCGTCTGTCCACCTGTATCACCATCCAAAATAATTGGCTTTGTGGTAACCTCTAAAATCTCATTAATGGTATTTTCGCGGGATGTGGTATCTACCAGTTCAATATCCGGCTTCCCCTTTGCTGTAGAATCGCACAGGCTGGAAATCCACATGGCATCAAACTGACGCACCTCATCATCCACCTCTGCCCTCGCATTTTCCACAATCAAGCCGGTAATTCCGTTGTGTGCCTCCATCACGCGCAATGGACGCTTGGAAAGTGCCAATGCACGACGTAGTTTCCCCCTTCTGGCCTCCGGCATGGAACGGATTCTGTCCAGTGTCATATCAAACAACTCATACTCAGCATTTTCAGTATACGGAAACTCAATCAGTTCACCGCCGAACTTTTGAATTGCATTCAAAACCTGCTCACGCGTATTTCCAAACCAGCGGGTTCCATGCACAATATAATCCGGGTGCAATTCCTGCAAAACAGCATCATAGCTCAGGGTATCCTTACGAATTACTTTACTAACACCCTTGATGCTGCTGATGATTTTCGAGCGTTCCTCATAGGTCAAAACCGGATAGCCTCGGTAGGTCATTATCACCTCATCCGTCAGCACTCCCACCGTCAGTTCTCCCAGTTCGGCAGCCTTTTCAATAATGGCAATAATTCCACCATGGATGAATTCTGCGCCGATGCTCATATATACTTGTTTCTTATCATTCCGCATAATCTACTGTCCTAAAATTTTTCTGTCATAAAGAGCCGATGACTTTTCCAGTTCCTCATTCAGTTTCTCTAACCCCATCATTTCAATCAGCGTTGGAGTATCGGCAAACAGATTGGTACCAATGCCCAACCGGTCTTCACTCAGGGTACAACCCATCGCTGCCAATGTGGTTGGAAACAAATCCATTGTTGTATAGGTACGAAGCTTCTGATTTGCACGTGTTGCCTTTGCATTCAATATCGTAAAATAAGGCTTTCTTAAATAGGTTTCGTTGCTTATGATACCGTCCATCACCTTACCCATGTTCGGATGGTCTCCTGCTACCACAACAACCGTATCCTCGTAGAAATCCTGTTCCTGAATCCAGGCAATAAATTCACTAAGCAATCGATCAGAGCAATAAATTGAGTTTTCCATATCCGTATGGAATTTGCGATCACATTCCGGGCAAATATAGCCATTTGGGAAGTGCGTATCCACCGTCAGCATCGTCAAATCAAACGGCTTTCCCTCCGAAGAAAGTCGCAACAGCTCTTCTTTTGCATATTCAAATAATTTTCGGTCCTCAAATCCCCAGAACCGATAGTAATCCTCCGGAATCTTCCCCTGTTTGACTGCATAGTTGTAATCATAAATAAGATAATCCCCATGCTGTAAAAAGTACTTATCCCGTCCGCCAAAGGCTGCCTTTGAGCCAATTAACAGCTCCATTTGATAGCCCTGTTCCTGCAGAATGTCCCCTATACTGGTTGCCCCTGGCATAAAGGCTTCATACTTGCCGTAGCCGTTAACATTGATGGGAATGGAAAGCGGAAGCCCCGTAGTCTGCGCCACCATCGCGCCAACCGTCCAGGTCGTTCCCCGCGTTGTAATTGCACCATTTAGCTGGTCCGATCCGCCCGAGAAGGATTCATTAGCAAGTGCCAACGCCGTCAGATTCGGAATCAGATTATTCACCATAACGCCACCTGCAGACTTGTCAGAAAAGCTATCCTCCATCGATTCGCAGAAAATATAAATCAAATTCTTTTTATCCTCCGGGAAGGTAATTTCCACTTCCTTCGGATCCACATAATAATCGTCATAAATCCGGGTTGGATGCAGCTGTGCATCCAGATACTCCGTCAAGCCGAAATGCTTCCAGGCAATCACAATACTATATACAAAAAAGCCTAAGGATAAGCCCAATGTTACAAAGGCCAGAATACGCCCTACAAGCTTCGAAAATTTAATAAATGGCACCAAAACCAGCGCCAATAAAAAGACTGCCGCAGGTGCCGCCACGATTTGCAAATAGCCCAGCCAGAAGCCCGTCACCAGGCTTTGATCTGCACCCTCCAGTGGCACACGCAGATGGAACATAACCTGCGAAAAAGGCACTACACCAAATTCATTCAAGGCCCAGTTCTTAGTATATAATAAGAGAATTCCTCCCAGCACCAGCAGCCAGGCCACGATGCGAAGCGGAATATAACTCAGTTTTCTACTCTTCTTTTTCATGGATACATCTCCTATATCTCAATCTTTATCAGTATAAGTCTCCGCCGTATCCCGGTCAATATTTTCGCCCATTCCATGCATAGTTTCCTACACTGGTTTGCAAATGTTCCTAAATCGTTGTATGATACGCTTGTAAAAATATGTATTCACAACATGAGGCGCAAAATGTTTGATAAATCAAAAAAATCGTTAAAGATTGTCATTGTCGGCTGCGGAAAGGTCGGCGCCACCTTAGTGGAACAGCTTTCCAAGGAAGATAATGACATTACCATCATTGATAAAAACAGTAAAAAGATTCAGGAAATCGGGAACACCTATGACATTATGGCCATCAATGGCAATGGTGCTTCTTACTCAACGCAGTTAGAGGCCGGTGTAAATCAGTGCGATCTGTTTATCGCCGTCACCGATTCCGATGAATTAAATCTTCTGTGCTGTACCGTTGCAAAGCATGCCGGCAAATGTGCTACCATTGCCCGTGTCCGCACCCCGGATTATTCTAAGGAGACCTCCTTCATCCGCGATCAGTTAGGTCTGCAGATGATCATCAATCCGGAGCTGGAAGCAGCAAAGGAAATGGCGCGCATTCTGTATCTTCCTACCGCACTGGAGGTCAATTCCTTCGCACAGGGTCGAGCAGAAATCGTCAAATTCAAGATTCCTGAGGGCAATCTTTTAAACAATATGAAGGTCAATTACCTTGGTCGCTACATCACCAATGACATTCTGATTTGTGGTGTAGAGCGTGACGGTGAGGTTTTCATTCCAAATGGCGAGTTCACGATGAAGTCGGGTGATATCGTCAGCATCGTTGCACAGCGTAAGGTCATTCGTAAGTTTTTAGAGGACATCGGTTTTAATACACATCAGGTGAAAAGCTGTATGATTATCGGCGGCGGCAAGGCTTCTTTTTATCTGGCGAGCCAGCTGTTAAATATGGGTATTGCTGTAAAGATTATCGAAAGCGATTTAGCGCGTTGCGAGGAGCTTGCCACACTGCTGCCAAAGGCCATCATCATCAATGGGGACGGTACCGATGAGGAGCTTTTAAAGGAGGAAGGCATCGAAACTATCGAGTCCTTCGTTCCATTAACCGGCATTGATGAGGAAAATATACTTCTGACACTCTATGCAAAGCGCGTATCCGAAGCAAAGGTCATTACAAAAATTACGCGTGGTGCCTTTAAGGATGTCATATCCGGTCTGGATTTAGGCTCCGTGGTTTATCCTCGGTATATCACCTCCGAAGCCATCATTGCCTACGCAAGAGCAAAGAAGGATTCGTTGGGAAGCAATATCGAAACGCTTTATCATATGTTTGATCACCGCGTTGAAGCCATCGAATTCCGCGTTGGTGCCTCTTCGGCAGTAACCGGCACCCCATTAAAGGATTTGAAGCTACGCAAGAACCTGTTGATTGCCTGCATTACCCGTAAGGGCAATGTCATCATTCCATCCGGTAACGATACCATCGAGCCAAATGATTCGGTTATTATCGTCACCACGCACACCGGTTTTCAGGATATTCAGGATATTCTCCCGGAACGAGACTAAGAGGGTACACGCATGAATGGTTCAATGATTCGATACATCCTCGGCCAGGTCATCCGCATCGAGGGAGTTCTGATGCTTCCATCCTGTATTGTGGCCTTAATTTACCACGAATCCGAGGGTTGGATTTACCTGCTTTCGGCTATGCTGATGATTGGCTTAGGTTTTCTTCTCACCATGAAGAAACCAAAAAATTACATATTTTATTTAAAAGAAGGTTGTGTAGTGACCGCGCTTTCCTGGATTTGTATGTCCATATGCGGCGCATTACCATTTACCGCAACCGGCGAAATTCCAAATTTTGTGGACGCGTTATTTGAATCGGTCAGTGGTTTTACCACGACTGGTTGCTCCATTTTAAACGATGTTGAAGCAATGTCTCACGCCTCCCTGTTCTGGCGAAGCTTTACACACTGGATTGGTGGTATGGGTGTTTTGGTCTTCCTATTAGCCATTATGAATATGAGCGGTGGCTCCCACATCAATTTGATGCGTGCAGAAAGCCCGGGACCTTCCGTCAGCAAACTGGTACCAAAAATCAAAGACAGTGCAAGAATCCTGTATTTTATTTATATTGCCCTGACCGTTTTGGAATTCATCTTCCTGCTTTTCGGTCGTATGCCGGTATTTGATGCCATTAATACCGCTCTCGCAACAGCCGGCACTGGTGGATTTGGTATCAAGAACGATTCCATTACCAGTTACTCAGCATATATTCAGTGGGTAATCACTGTTTTTATGATTTTGTTCGGCGTCAATTTTAATATGTACTACCTGTTGCTGTTTAAGAAGTTCAAGTCCGCATTTTCCATGGAGGAAGTACGCTGGTATTTCATCATCGTC
>JAZUHV010000152.1:0-2679 GCA_045641925.1 Butyrivibrio sp. | reverse complement strand
GCACCGGGAGAAATTTATCGTCATTTTAAGAATAAATTATATCAGATTGTTGCTGTTGCCTATCATTCTGAAACCAAAGAGAAATTTGTTGTATATCAGGCTTTGTATGGGGACTTTAAGACTTACATCCGTCCCTATGATATGTTTTTGAGTGAAGTGGACCATGAGAAGTACCCTGAAGTAAAACAGCTGTATCGCTTTGAAAAACTTGATCCTGAGAAGGATTTGGAAGCAAGCTGTATTCCGCATGAAATTGTAAAAAACATGGATGAGGAGATTGCACCAGGGGCTACGGAATCCGCAAGAAGCGATAACGATGAGGAACAGGTTAATCCTCTTTTGATGGAATTTTTTGATAAGGATACTGCTGCAGAAAAAATCGAATATCTCCGTATGATTCATACAAAAATGGATGATCGTTTGATTAATGACATTGCTGCTTCCCTGGATTTGACTGTGGATGAGGGCGATGTGGAAACCAGATATCTTTCTTTGATAAATTGTTTAAAGACGATGGCTCGTTTTGAAACAGGAAGATTACGTTAAATATTTTTTAAGGATAAATATATGGAACCGAAAAATAATGGTTGGAACAATTTCATAACGGAAATGAGAAAGAACATCACAGTGGAGAAGATTGTGGTGCGTGCACTGATGGCATGGATGTTTACGACCATTTTGTTTGTCATTCAGACAAAGGTTTCATTTTTAGGACCAGAATATGCTGCGAAGATTAATATTATTATGTATTTATGCTTCGCATTGTTATTCTTTATTTTCTTTTGCGGTCTGGGATATTTTAAAGTTTTTACCTGGGTTGAGACCTATGGGCCGATGATTTTAATTACGATTTATGGATTTTTAACGGTCTCAGAGGAAGTGAAGCTGAATTATGTGGTCGGATTGGCAGCAATGCTTTTGATCGCAATAGGCTATGCAACCTATAAATCCAAGACCTTTATGGACATTAAACGGAAGGCAAGCGTTACTGCTATATACATTCTTGGCACATTAGCATTTGTAGGATACTTTGGATGCCTGACTATTTTCCGGTACCTGACCTATCGTACTCCAGGGTATGATTTTGGAATTTGGGTGCAGATGTTTCATTATATGAAGACAACCTTTGCACCATTAACCACCTGCGAACGCTCTGAATTATTGAGCCATTTTGCGATTCACTTCTCGCCAATTTATTATTTGTATCTGCCATTTTACATGGTGTTTTCTTATCCGATTACCCTAAATGTCCTGCAGGTGCTAACGTTAGCGAGTGGCCTGATTCCGCTATATTTACTCTGTAAAAGAATGAATTTGAGCCGTTCAGCACAGGCTTTATTTGCCGTTTTATTTGTATTATTTCCGGCAATTGGATGCGGTACATTTTATGATTTGCATGAGAACTGTTTCTTGGTTCCTCTTTTATTATGGCTTTTTTACTTTATCGAAAAGAATGATAATAAATTCATCATCCTGTTTGGAATTTTGACTTGTCTGGTAAAAGAAGATGCGCCAATGTATGTGGCTTGTATTGGTTTATTTGTACTGTTAAGTAAGAAGAGAGGCATACAGGGAAGCCTGATGATGCTATTTTCTGTACTGTATTTTGTGGTTGTAACCATCCTTTTAAAGGTATTTGGAAATGGCGTGATGGAAAGCCGCTTCGACAATTACGCAGTGGGCGCTGCTGGTGGAAGTATGTTCGACCTGCTCCGTAACATTATTACCAATCCAGGATATGTATTGGATGAATGCTTCAGCGAGGATCGATTGGAATTCCTTTTACAGATGTTTTTGCCAATTGGATGCATTCCGTTTGTCACCAAACATATGTCGCGGTTTGTCCTGCTTTTGCCGATGCTTTTAGAAAATTTGGCCAGTGATTGGAAATATCAGCATTCCATTTCGTATCAGTATGCTTTTGGCGTATCGGCAATATTGCTTTATCTTGCAATATTAAATTATTCAGAATTTGGAGAGAAGACCAGACGCTTCTTAAGTTCCCTTGCACTTTGTGTATCCATCATTCTGGTTCCAATGTGTGGTTTGAAAAAGGCCTATTACGTCAACTATTATAATTCATATTATGATACCTATATGACCTTGGATCAAATGGTGGAATCCATTCCGGATGATGCGAGTGTGACCTGCAGTGCTTTCTTTTTGCCACATTTGGCGCAACGAGATGTTGCCTATGAATATGAGTATATGAAGGACTTCATCACCGATTATGTCATTCTTGATTTGCGCTGGGGAAAGGTGAACTCAGAAGATATCAATCTGGTTCGGTCTGCGGGATATGTGACGCGGGAACAGGTTGATGGCCTGTATATCATTTTACAGCGCGCGGATGCGACTGCAGAGTGATAAAACTTTAACAAAAATTATGAATAAAGTCTAAAATCTATTGACTTAATGGCTCTTAAAAGGGTATAACATAAATTGGATTAGATTTAACATTTTATATATGAAAGGAACTAATACTATGGCAACAATTGATTTAACTCAGTATGGCATTACCGGTACTACCGAGGTTGTTTACAACCCATCCTACGAGCAGTTATTCGAGGAAGAGACCAAGGCTGGCTTGGAAGGCTTCGAAGTAGGACAGAACACCGAGCTTAATACCGTGAACGTTATGACCGGCGAATTCACCGGACGTTCTCCAAAAGACAAGTA
>JAZUHV010000151.1:0-3680 GCA_045641925.1 Butyrivibrio sp. | reverse complement strand
GGTATCTACCAAAGTACCATTGTTCATTCTGTAACCAAATCTTGCATTTGGAAGAGCAAATGGAGCGCGGCTCATGCTTTCCATATCACCTGCAACAACGATATCAGCATCGCCTGCTTCAATCATCTGTGCAGCCATATTTACACAGTTCAAACCAGAACCACAAACAACGTTTACGGTTACAGCAGTTGTGTCAATAGGGCAACCAGCCTTTAAGGTAGCCTGACGAGCTACGTTCTGACCAAGACCAGCCTGGATTACGCAACCCATATATACATGGTCAACCTTGTCAGCAGGAACGCCGGCTCTGTTCAAAGCCTCCTTGATTACAGCAGCACCCAAATCTACAGCTGGGATTGAGCTTAATGCTCCGCCCATGGTGCCGATTGCAGTACGACAAGCGCCTGCTAAAACGATTTTCTTAGCCATTACTACACATCCTCCTTGGATAAATTATTTGTTATATTTTTCTTTAAATTTAGAAACAACAATAGGTGGAACCAATTTTTCCACACCTGCATCATAATATGCAACTTCTTTAGCAATTGTTGAGCTTAAGAAGGAATATTCCAGACAGGTAGATAAAAATAAAGTCTCGATTTCAGGATCAATGCTTCGATTGGTTTGTGCCATCTGCATTTCAGCTTCATAATCGGACATGACGCGCAAGCCTCGGATTAAGACTTTTGCATCATTCTTTCTTGCGAAATCGATTGTCAATCCTTCAAATGTCTTTACAGTAACATTTGGCAGATTTTTAACTGATTCCTGTACCATCATCAGTCTCTCGTCCAGTGTAAACATCGGCGTTTTAGCACTATTAACAAGAACCGCAACGATTAACTCATCACATATATGTGATGCTCTGGTGATGATATCCAAATGACCGTTTGTGATCGGGTCAAAACTTCCAGGATAAATTGCTTTCATGTACACATCCTATTCTCGAAGAAATCCATCAACAAGACTTCTTACACGGAAATAATTCATATTGAATCTTTGTTTGTTATATTTTTAACAATGTTAGTAAAAAATATAATTAAGGATTATTTGAATCATATCACCTTCGCCCCATATTGTCAAATATTTATCAAAGTAAAAATATGTATTTTTATTGTTTTTGGGAAAGAATTTTGATGAAAGAATATTCGGCACCAAAGCTTGTCTTTCGGTGCCGAATATATGATTGATTTTATGAAAATAAAACGCGATCGGTTGCGAAGCTTTCATGCTTCTTTTCAGAATATTTAGCCATCAAATCCTCAACCGTCATTCCTCTTCTCTCTTCTTCAGAAATATCAAAGATAATTTCTCCGGAATCGAGCATAATCGTTCTTGAACCAGTGCTTAAAGCAGAATTCACATTATGTGTAATCATCAGAGTGGTTAAATGTTCCTTCTGAATAATTCGCTTCGTGATTTCCATAACCTTTTCGGCTGTTGCAGGATCAAGTGCTGCAGTATGTTCATCAAGGAGCAATAACTCCGGTGGAACTAAAGTGGCCATCAAAAGCGTAACCACCTGTCTCTGACCGCCAGATAATAATCCAACCTGCGAATTCATACGGTCTTCAAGTCCCATCCCAAAATCTGCCAAAGCCTCCCGAAACATTTTTCTTTCTGTTTTTGTAACGGCAATATTTAATCCGCCACGTTTGCTTCTGGAATATGCAAGTGCAAGATTTTCTTCAATGGTAAGATGCGGTGCGGTTCCTTTCATTGGATCCTGAAAAATACGTCCGATTGCTCTGGCACGGCGGTGTTCTTCCATAAATGTAATGTCCTTGCCATTTAGCACAATTTGTCCTTCATCCAAAAGGAAATTACCGCATATTGCATTAAACATTGTGGATTTACCAGCACCATTCGAGCCGATAATGGTAACAAATTCACCATCCTGCAAGGTCAAATTTAAATGATTCAATGCACGCATTTCATTCGGAGTACCGGCAGCGAAGGTTTTAACTGCATTCTTAATTTCCAGCATGTTTTTTACCTCCTTGCTTCAATTGCTGCTTACGAATCATTTCCTGGATTGCCGGAATTGCTAACGCAATTGCAACAATTACAGCGGAAACAAATTTAAACATAAAAGGAGGCAAAATCTGATATTTGATTACAATTGCAATAATCAGACGATATACCATTGAGCCAACAACGGCACTAATTAATCCGATTAACACGCTTCTCTTACCAAAGATTGTTTCGCCTATAATCACGGATGCCAAGCCTACGACAAGGATGCCTGTGCTACTACTGATATCAGAGTAGCCCTGAATCTGTGCCAATAATCCGCCGGAAAAAGCAATGCAGGCATTGCTAATTCCAAGCGCAATTGTTTTGGTAATATCCACATTGACGCTGGAGGCACGCAGCATATCGGAATTGTCTCCAGTTGCACGAATGCACAGTCCAAAGTGAGTCTTAAAAAATAAGGTTAATATAATTACAACCAGTACGACCAGAACAAACGGAAGGATGATTTTAATAATTTCTTTGTCAATATTTGGAAGAATTTTTCCAAATATGGTAATCATTGTTACACCCTTAAGCAGGGATACATTCGGTGCATTGTTCTGAACCAGCAAATTCACAGAATATAATCCACTCATAGTAATAATACCGGCAAGAATAGGATGGATTTTTAATTTGGTCTGCAATAGTCCAGTTACAATACCGGCAATAAAACCGGCAATCATAGAGCAGAATAATCCTAAGAAAGGCAATCCGTTCAAAGTGAACATTGCCGAAACAGCCAGACCAAAGCCAAAGCTTCCCTCCGTGGTTAAGTCAGGAACGTCAAGAATACGGAAACTGATATAAATACCAATTGCCAAAAGGCCATAAATCAGTCCCTGTTGTAATGTACTGTAAAGTATCGTAATCATAATAAATCCTTAAATTAATTACTTATTATCCTTTAAGAAGGTAATATTTGCCTTCTGATCATCGGTCAAGGATACGCCGAGAGCATTCATAGTATCTTCGTTAACTACAGTGGCCTGTGCAGGAACAACGATAGCTGGAATATCTTCAACCTTTACGCCATCCTTTAAATACTTTAAGCCCATCTTTGCCGTTTCCTTACCAATACCGATATCGGAAATTGCAACAGTTGCAAATGCACCGGAAAGTACGGTGGTTGCAGAACTTGCATAAACAGGAATCTTTGCATTTCTGGTTACCTCTGTTACAGAATCAAAAGCTGACTGAACAACAGAATCATTTGGAATAAATACAACGTCAACCTTCTCAACCAAAGCTTCGATTGCAAGCTGTACCTCAGATGAATTGGTCACAGAAATCTCTTCATAATTAAGGCCATTCTCATCACAATATGCTTTAGCCTGCTTAACAGTATTTACAGAATTATCCTCGCTGTTGCAGTATAAGAAACCAAAGGTCTTAGCGCCAGGAGTCAATTCATCACAAAGGCCAAAAATATCACCAATAGGAATCGCGTTAGAGGTTCCGGTAGCATTCTTGTCAGGCTTAGCCATATCGGTTAAGATACCTGCAGCAACTGGTGCAGATACAGAACAGAAAAAGGTAGGCGTCTTGCTCTCTAAATTAACAAATGCCTGAGTGGTTGGTGTTGCAATTGTAAAAATTGCAGCATAGGAGCCATCGCTCATGTTCTGTGCAATCGTCTGCATGGTAGATGCATCACCCTGTGCACA
>JAZUHV010000150.1:0-1860 GCA_045641925.1 Butyrivibrio sp. | reverse complement strand
GGTGGAACAATCTGATGCCGGTAAAGCACATTGCCATACCATACTTATTTGCGGTTTCGATTACATTGTCATCTCGAACGGATCCACCCGGCTGTGCGATGTATTTTACGCCACTCTTACGGGCACGCTCAACATTATCGCCAAATGGGAAGAAGGCATCGGAGCCAAGACAAACATCCTGGTTCTTTGCAAGCCAGGCTTTCTTCTCTTCTGCGGTAAATACAGGTGGCTTCTCGGTGAAGAACTTCTGCCAGGTACCCTCAGCCAAAATGTCCTCATACTCATCGCCCATGTAAACGTCAATGGTATTGTCACGGTCTGCGCGACCAATTCCTTCCTTGAACGGAAGATTCAGAACCTGTGGGCTCTGACGTAAGAACCAGTTATCTGCCTTCTGACCAGCAAGTCTGGTGCAGTGAATTCTACTCTGCTGTCCAGCACCGATACCAATTGCCTGACCGTTCTTGGTATAGCATACAGAATTGGACTGGGTGTACTTTAAAGTAATCATGGCAATTGCCAAATCAATTTTAGCCTGCTCAGGGATTTCCTTGTTTTCGGTCACTACATTAGCAAATAATTCGTCATTGATTACAAGCTCGTTACGGCCCTGTTCAAAGGTCACACCGAACACATCCTTACGCTCGATTGGGGCAGGAACATAATCCGGATCAATCTGGATTACGCAATAATTACCCTTCTTCTTAGCCTTAAGAATTTCAAGGGCCTCCGGCTCATAAGCAGGAGCGATGATACCATCAGAAACCTCTCTCTTTACAAGAAGCGCAGTTGCTACATCGCAGGTATCGGAAAGGGAGATAAAATCACCAAAGGAGGACATTCTGTCAGCGCCTCTGGCTCTTGCATAAGCATTTGCCATTGGGCTTAACTCGCCCATATCCTCAACCCAGTAAATCTTCTTTTCCACATCTGTTAATGGAAGGCCAACTGCTGCGCCGGCAGGAGAAACATGCTTAAAAGAAGTAGCTGCCGGAAGGCCGGTTGCCTTCTTTAATTCCTTTACAAGCTGCCATCCATTGAATGCGTCCAAAAGGTTAATATAACCTGGTCTGCCGTTTAAGATGGTAATTGGAAGTTCGCCCTCGCCCTGCATAAATACGCGGCTTGGCTTCTGATTAGGATTACATCCATACTTTAATTCGAATTCTTTCATGATTTTCTCCTATCTTACTGATTTTTATTTACAATTCTGCTCTCATAGGTGCCATCTTCAATATTGATGAAGCGAGTGAACAAAGAAACCTTGTTGTCCTCATTCAGGTTAGTCCATACCAGCTTGGTGAATTCATCAATGTCATTGGTGGTGATGTCAATCCAGGTTGGCTCACCCTCAAAGCTTGGTAATGGATTACCATCGCCCATATAAGTGTGGATAAAATGACCCTCACCTGCTACGGAGCCATCAAAGGTGTAGGTATGTCTCTCACAAATATCCGGATTGCCATTATGACTCTTTAAGATATTCATAGCATAATCGAAAGCGCCATTTTCTACGTGCATCAACCCAGAGATACGTGGGGTGTAGTTCGGTTCATCATGCTCATACTTACGGATTCTTAAGGACTGCTCGAAGGTCTCACCCTTGCTCATACCATCGAATACGGTATCGGTCTGGTCGCCATTGGTTACGATGGTGTAATTGCCAAGAACTCTGACCGGTGCATAAATAATCAATTCCGGTGCCACCAGTAAGGTGCTTGGGTCAAATGCTTCCGTTCGGATGCCTTCGCCCTGTTCTACAAATACACGATTACGACTGCTGGCGCTGCGGCCCATGATAAAGTACGCGGTTACAGCCTTTTTTCCATCCGGTGTCTTACCGATAACAATTCCTCTTCC
>JAZUHV010000149.1:0-4703 GCA_045641925.1 Butyrivibrio sp. | reverse complement strand
CCTCAATACCATGAGCCCCCTTTTCCTTACGGAAACACGGAGAATAACTGATCAATGTGTATGGAAGTTTCTTTTCATCTAACATCGTGTCGATGAACTTACCAATCATAGAGTGCTCAGAAGTACCGATTAAGTACAAATCTTCACCCTCAATCTTATACATCATGGCATCCATTTCATCAAAGCTCATAACACCGGTAACCACGTTACTGCGAATCATGAATGGTGGGATGCAGTAAGTAAATCCACGGTTAATCATAAAGTCTCTTGCGTAAGAAATTACCGCAGAATGTAATCTGGCGATATCGCCCATCAGGTAATAGAAACCATTTCCGGCAACCTTACCTGCAGCATCCAAATCAATGCCTTCAAAGCTTTCCATAATCTGTGTATGGTAAGGGATTTCAAAATCAGGAACCACTGGATCACCATACTTCTGAACTTCTACGTTTTCAGAATCGTCCTTACCGATTGGAACGCTTGGATCGATGATGTTTGGAATGGTCATCATAATCTTTTTAACCTTCTCGGTAAGCTCGGTTTCCTTTGCTTCCAATTCTGCAAGGCGTGCAGCATTTGCAGCAACCTGCTTTTTAATATCCTCTGCTTCTTCCTTCTTTCCCTGTGCCATTAATGCACCAATCTGCTTGGAAAGCGTGTTACGGGAAGCTCTTAAGTTATCTGCCTCCTGCTTAGTTGCTCTGGACTCTTCGTCCAATGCAATCACTTCATCCACGAGCGGAAGCTTTCTATCCTGGAATTTTTTCTTAATATTTTCCTTTACAAGGTCCGGATTCTCACGGACAAATTTCATATCTAACATAGCTACTCCTCCTTGCTACTTTACACAAATTATTCTTCAATGGTCTCTTCGATAAATATGGTCAAGCATTCCAATAAATCCTTAATGGTTTCGGTGGCAGGTGGCGTACCATCTGCATTTAAAACCACCTGAAGGATTGGACGATCCGGCAATCCACTGTTCTGACGGATAACACGTGCCAATTCATTTTCATTGGTACGAACCAATGCTCCGGTTGGATACCATGCAACATTGGTAATAACTGTCATCAGCATATCGTAATCGTACGCAGTAGTTCCCGCCGTACGAAGCGTTTCAACAACCTCATAAATCTTACGTTGTTCATAACCAATACCATTGGTCAATTCATCAAAGTAATCACAAATGGATACCAGACGAACCTCCTGCGGTATACGCTGTCCCAATGTGTGGAACGGATAACCAGTTCCATCCATTCTTTCATGATGAGAAAGGACAATGGCCTTAGCCACATCGGAAATCCAGGATTCATTCTTTAAGCGCTCATAGCCATGGATAACATGGTTACGGAACATCAATTTCTCCTTTGCAGGCAGACATGAAACCTCAACGTTCAAATAATTCATTTCAACGCCATTAAGCCCTATATCGTGCAATAACGCGCCCACAGCGATATCTCTGAGCTGTGACATGGACATCTTCATGCGCAGGCCAATGATAACGGACATTGCAGCTACGCCCATGCAGTGTGAATAAATATCATTATGGAAACGCTTCACATTTAAAAGATGACTGGAAAGTCTTGGATCGTTTACGACCTCATTTATCAAATCGGTGACCACCTTCGTCATCAATTCGCTCTCTTCGCCTTCCACGCCCTGAATCTTCTTTGTAACAATGTCCTCAACCGTTTTCAGCGCATCCTGCTGGAGCGATTCCACGGTATAGGAAGTAGTATCGTCATACGTTTCACTCAGATATACTTCCGAAATATTATTTGCTATTAATTTACTAATGCTCTCATCGTTCAGACGAGCACCCTCATACAATAAGACAACGCCTTTTTCACTGATAACCGGTCTTGCCAGGACTTCTCCCGCATGTACGAGGCTGACCAATTCTTTTCTCACGCGCTAATCCCCCTACTCTTCGCCATTTTCGTTATTAATGGCTTTGTTGAGCGCCTTACGCTCTTCTTCGCCCAAGGTAATATAGGACTCACCATTAATAATTTCCTTGATGTATGTATAGCAGCCCTCACGGCTGTGCATGGCATTGATAATGTAACCATTGTTACGATTGTCCAATACACATAAAGCAAAGGAAAGCTTTCCACCCATTTCGTTAAAAGCATCATACTTTACGATACCCGTCTTGGAATAAGCCAACAGCATGGACTCGTCTAAATTCTGCAGATGCTTGGACTTCTGCTTGTCCGCATCCTTTAATAAGTCAACCTCATCAAAACGTGTGGTAATCAGGGTTTCTAATTCCCTTGCATCCTTACCCTTTAAGAAGTGATCCAGTCTTCCCTTTAAATCACTTTGCTTTTTTAAATTAATTGCCAAAATCACAATCAACGCCAGCATAACAACCAGCATTCCAAGAACGACATATAGCAATTCAACCTGAAATAACCCAAAAAAATCCAGCATTATACTCTCCTTGTATCTTTTTTGATACTATTTACTTCTTTTTAACAAATTAAACATTTCAACGATACGCTCGAAATCATCTCGACTATAATACTCGATTTCGACCTTACCCTTATTATTTTCCTTGTTATGAATCACAACCTTTGTGCCAATGACGTCCTTCAGACGATTTTCATAGTCACGATAGATATAATCATCACTTAGCGTACCCTTCACCTTTGGCTTGGCTGGCTTCTGAGCAAGTCCCTTCACCATTGCCTCGATTTCACGCGCTGTCAGCCCCTCTTCCACAATACGGGTGGCAAGCTTGAACTGTTCATCACCATCAGCAATAGCAAGCAATGGTCTTGCCTGACCCCCGGTTAACTTACGGGCAACGAGGAGCTCGCGAACTCTCTCATCCAGTTTTAACAATCTCAAAGAATTTGTGATGGCCACACGGCTCTTGGAAACCTTTTTAGCTACCTCATCCTGCTTCAATGCAAACTCATCAATCAGCTTCTGGTAACCCATAGCCTCCTCGATTGGATCCAAATTCTCACGTTGCAGGTTCTCAATTAAAGCAACTTCTGCGGCTTCCTGATCGGAATATTCACGAATAAATACCGGAACTTCCTTCACGCCAGCAAGCTTAGCTGCTCTCCAACGACGCTCACCCGCGATGATTTCATAGTAACCATCCTTCTTACGAACAACAAGAGGCTCAATCACGCCATACTGAGCAATCGAATCAGCCAGTTCCTGCAGGGCTTCCTGGTCGAAATTCTTACGCGGCTGTTCACGGTTCGGCTCAATATCATTTACCTTCAGATAAATATCTGCAGGCTTTTCTACCACAACCTCTTTCGTAACAACCTTCTCGACAACCTTCTCAACAACTTTGGTTTCTTCTACAGCATCTGCCTCAGGAATTAAAGAGCCAAGGCCCTTACCGAGTCCCTTACCTTTATTTCCTAAACCTTTATTATTTACTCCCATTCATCTTCTCCCCTGTGAATTACTTCCTCAGCCAACAGACGGTAGCTTTCCGCACCAGCCGATTTAGGATCATATAAATTAATTGGCAAACCATGGCTAGGTGCCTCTGCCAAACGAACATTTCTTGGAATAATGGTCTTGTAAACCGTCTGCTTCAAATTTGCCTTAACATTTTCAACAACCTGAAGAGATAAATTGGTACGGGCATCGTACATCGTAAAGACAACGCCTTCCATTTCTAACTCCGGATTCAGTCTCTTCTTTACAAGATTTACCGTATGAATCAGCTGAGAAAGACCTTCCAATGCGTAATATTCGCACTGAATCGGCACTAAGACGGTATCCGCAGCGGTCATAGCATTTACAGTAAGCATGGATAATGAAGGCGGGCAATCCAAAATAATGAAGTCATAATTCTCCCTTACAGAGTTTACAGCCTTTTGGAGAATGTATTCACGTTCCTCAACACCGATTAAATCAATTTCCGCACCGGCTAAATTCACATTCGAAGCAATTAAATCCAGATTTTCCAATACATCCTTCTGAACAGCTTCCTCTACGGAGCATTCTGCTAACATCATCTCATAAACAGTGTTTTCAACTTCGTTCTTATCCACACCCAAGCCACTGGTAGTATTTCCCTGTGGATCCACATCAATTACAAGCACTTTCTGGCCCAATTCTGCCAGACAAGCAGATAAATTGATGGACGTAGTTGTCTTACCAACACCGCCTTTTTGGTTAGCAATTGCGATTACTCTACCCATTTTGCGTCTCCTTATCATGCAAAAATATCACGTGAATCATTATAACACGAACAACCATCAAATTCTACTGTGATTTAGGTCATGTTTCACGTGAAACATTAAGATTATATGCCTATTTCCGGTCTATTTTTTCCATATATTGTGGTAGGAGAGAGTGATAGCCAACAAAGCATCAAAATCTAGTAGAAGAAGAGTTTTTGTACTTTTTTTAGTCCATTATTGCGCAACATACAAAAAGAATAACCCTCCCTAACTCCTGCGTGCAAGCACGCTCCGTTTGGGAGGGTTTCACGTGAAACATTTCTCCTTTTCAACGCAGACTCTGAATGCTTCGCATTCATCGTTGTTACACATGCGCAACATACAAAAAGAATAACCCTCCCTAACAGCTGCGTGCAAGCACGCTTCGTTTGGGAGGGTTATTCTTTTTCTGCGTTGTTTAAAGCGATATCAAGTTGTTCTTGATTGCAAATACAGCAGCCTGTGTACGATCATTTACCTGAATCTTCTTGAAAATGTTAG
>JAZUHV010000148.1:0-15898 GCA_045641925.1 Butyrivibrio sp. | reverse complement strand
AAGTGCTTTGATTTTTTCTTTCATATAACACTAATCCTCTTTTTTCTCAGGAGAATCTGTTTTGTTCATATTGGTTTCCTTAGTCAAATAGATTGGTCTGCGTTTGATTTCGTTATAAATTCGTGCAATATATTCACCGAGAATGCCTAAGGATAATTCTACGATTCCACCAAGGAATAAGATGATAATCATCGTAGAAGCATATCCCGGACTGTCCACACCGAGAACCAGCGTTTTAATCAGGATAAAAATGGCGAAGGCCAATGCCACAAAGCAAATGGCACCGCCCATCCAAGCCAGAATTTTTAACGGTGTAACAGAGAAGGACAAAATTCCATCCATCGCATACTTAAATAATCCGGAAAAACTCCATTTGGAAGTACCTAAAGTGCGTTCTACGTTTTCGTATGGAATCCATTCCACATCAAAACCAATCCAGGAGAACATTCCCTTACTGAAACGCTGTACCTCCGGCATGTCTAGCAATGCATTTACCATCTGACGGCTCATAATACGATAGTCCACTGCGGAGGATGGCATCTTGGTATTGGTCATCTGATTACTTAATTTGTAAAACGCCTTGGAAAAAGCATTGCGAATCGGATTTTCTCCTTTTCGGGTCTGGCGGTATGCGGCACAGCAGTCATGTCCGTTTTCAACACTTTCGATGAATTTTGGAATCAGGGTTGGTGGATGCTGCAAATCGGCATCCATGATAATGACATAGTCGCCTGTGGAATAATCCAGACCGGCATACATACCTGCTTCTTTTCCAAAATTACGGGAAAAAGAAACATATTTAACATAATCATAAGAGGCTGCAAGTCCCTTTAAAAGCAATAAAGTATCATCCTTACTTCCGTCATTAATGAAGATATATTGAAAGTGATAGCCGGCTATTTTTTGAACGATTGCATCGGTCACTTCAAAGTAGGAAGTGAGTACTTCCTGTTCGTTATAGCAAGGCACGATAATATCAACAGTTTTCATAATCGATCCCCTTTGTGTGGGCAATGCCCATAATCCAATATATTATATCTAAAAATGATTAAAATTACAATAAAATAACATATTGATGATTTTACTTTGAAGCGTGTTTTAGAATGTGATACTATGAACGTATCTGACAATATAAAGGAGTTAATAAAATGCCTGTATTTGATTTCAGTGAAGAGAAAAAAGAAGCGGTAAAGGTAGAACGTACCTATAAATTGTTCCAGTCCGGAGCAAAGGAAGCGGACGCTGCCCATCCGATTATGATTTTAAAAAATTCCGAGGGGAAATTGCCACATCATTCTTACGGAATGTTTCAGAGTCCAACCCGCGGAACGGCTTTTGAATGTGAACAGGATGGTGAGAAGCTTACTGCAGACCTGTTACTGGTGGACTCCCGATTTGACAGCCTGATTAAATGGCTTGGTGAAAATCGTATTATGGTATGTCTTTCTGGGACAAATACAGAGGCGGGCTATGCTGTATATAAAATTCAGGAGACCGGTGTGGCCGTGCGTGGAGCCAAGTTATCCGGTGAAAATGGATTCCTGCAATTTATGATGAACCGCTTATTCATGAGTGAACCACCACTGGAGTCCGATATTGATTTAGAGGACGCGGATGATGCAGACGATATGAAACTTACCAGCATTCAAAGCATCACCGATTATTTAACCTGTGCGGGTAATACTTTGCCGGAAAATATTCGACTTTGGGCCAAAAGAAACCTAGCTGTTGCAAAGTCTGCGGAGGTAACCCCGGAAGAGCGCAGACATGCACAGAGAGCGCTTTCCATCATGTTAAACATTCAGTGGAAGAATACAAAGTTTGAGCCAATTGATTTAAAAGAGGCCAGAAGAATTTTAGATGAGGAATTATATGGCCTGGATTCTGTAAAGCAGCGTATTATGGAGACGATTATTCAGATAAACCGTACCCATACCTTGCCGGCATATGGAATTCTTCTGATTGGTCCTGCAGGCACTGGTAAGTCACAGCTGGCATATGCAGTTGCAAGAATCTTAAAAATGTCCTGGACAAATCTGGAAATGAGTTCCATCAATGATCCGGAGCAGCTGACCGGCAGCTCACGTATTTACTCCAATGCGAAGCCTGGCCTCATTATGGAGGCCTTTGCAAATGCGGAGAGCTCTAATTTGGTATTTATCATCAATGAGCTGGACAAGGCTTCTTCCGGTAAGGGCAATGGAAATCCTGCCGACGTTCTTTTGACGCTTTTGGATAATCTTGGATTTACCGACAATTATATCGAATGTAATATTCCAACTGCAGGCGTATACCCAATTGCGACTGCAAATGATCGTGCGGCAATCAGTGCACCGTTGTTATCACGTTTTGCGGTAATTGAATTGCCGGATTATACCGCAGAAGAGAAAAGAGTTATCTTTAGTCGATTTGCGATGCCGAAGGTATTACGCAGAATTGGTCTTCGCGCAGAAGAAATTACAATTACCGATGAAGCAATGGATGCTATTATGGACATATACAAAAACACCTCCGGTATTCGTGATATTGAACAGGCGGCGGAACATATTGCAGCAAATGCATTGTATCGGATTGAAGCAGAGAATATGAAGGAAGTTGTATTTGATGGCGCGATGATTCGTGCTTTGCTTGGATAAGAAAAATATAAAAAGGGGGCGTTGCAAATTGCAACGCCCTTTTATGATGCAAAGCTTTAATTACTTTGTGTTATCCTTCTTCAATTCGTTCATTCTCATGGCACGAACCTTTAATGGAAGACCCCAAAGAGTGATGAAGCCTTCGGCATCGTGGTGATCATACATATCACCGGTAGTGAAGGAAGCCAGAGATTCACTATATAAAGAGTATGGAGAAGTTGTTCCGGCCTTGATGATATTGCCCTTGTAAAGTCTTAACTTTACTTCACCGGTAACATACTGCTGTGTTACATCTACAAAAGCGGAGATGGCTTCACGAACAGGGGTGAACCACTTTCCTTCGTAAACAATACCAGCCATCTTGTTTCCAAGATCCTTCTTTAATGCGATGGTGTCACGGTCAAGAACCAATTCTTCAAGCTGCTGATGTGCTTCCATTAAGATGGTTCCACCAGGAGTCTCATAAACACCACGGCTCTTCATACCAACCACACGGTTTTCTACAATATCCACAATACCAACGCCATACTTACCGCCGAGTACATTTAATTCATTAATCAGGTCTGCCAGTTTCATTTTCTTGCCGTTCAATGCAACTGGAACACCCTTTTCAAAGTTTAAGGTGATTTCACAATTTTCGTCCGGAGCCTTCTCAGGAGTTACACCAAGCACGAGCATATGATCATAGTTTGGAGCCTGTGAAGGATCCTCTAATTCCAAACCTTCGTGGGAGATATGCCAGATATTTCTGTCACGGCTATAGGACTGATCGGTTCCAAATGGAAGGTCGATTCCATGAGCCTTGCAGTAATCGATTTCTGCCTGACGGGAATCCATATTCCATCTGTCATCTCTCCAAGGAGCAATTACCTTAATATCCGGAGCAAGTGCCTTAATACCCAATTCAAAACGAATCTGGTCATTACCCTTACCAGTAGCACCGTGGCAAATAGCGACAGCATCTTCCTTTCTTGCAATTTCTACAAGCTTTGCAGCAATTACAGGTCTGGCCATAGCTGTACCCATTAAATATTTATGCTCATAAACGGCACCTGCCTGAACACATGGCATAATATAATTTTCGCAAAGATCATCAACAACATCTTCAATATAAAGCTTGGTTGCACCAGAAAGCTTTGCACGTTCCTCAAGGCCATCTAATTCCTCACCCTGACCGCAGTTGATACAACAACAAACTACGTCATAGCCATAAGTTTCCTTTAACCATGGGATAATGGCGGTGGTATCCAAACCACCGGAATAAGCTAAAACTACTTTTTCCTTCATGAATTTTACCTCCTGAACCCGTGTGGGCAATTTTCTAGTTGTCAATATACATCATTTGTAAGGTTTATGCAATGAAAATTCGCAAATTTACAAAAAATATTCAAAAAACATTGCATAATATACATTCTGTATGTATAATTATGAAATCAAATCAATAATATGCTTCAAAACATAACGATTCGGGTGAATTTTCTTTACTTTAATTCTTATGAGGTCTAAAATTATTAGGAAAGTTTTCTTTTAAAATAAGGAGATGATACGCATGAAGAAAAATGTGAAGGGTGGCGTTACTGCCGCAAAGGGTTTTGTAGCTGGCGGCGTGTATGCAGGAATTAAGAATAATAATAGAAATGATATGGCAATGGTTTACAGTGAAGTACCATGTGTCACCGCAGGAACCTTTACAACGAATAAAGTGAAGGCGGCTCCTGTAAAGTGGGATTATAAGGTTGTTCATGAATCTGCTTTTTCACAGGCAATTGTAGTGAATACAGGTATAGCCAATGCCAGCACTGGTGCACTGGGTTATCAGTATTGTGAAGAGATGGCAAAGGCGGCAGGAGAGGCCTTGCATATTCCTGCAGATTCCGTCATTGTAGCTTCCACTGGTGTTATTGGTAAGCAGCTTCCTATGGATATCATTAAATCAGGAATTGCAAAGCTTCCGGGGCTTTTGGGTCCGGACGAAGATCATGCAAAGACTGCGGCTGAATCTATTATGACTACGGATACCAGACCAAAGCAGATTGCGTGCTCCTTTGAAGTGGACGGCGTGACCATTACCGTTGGTGGTATGTGTAAGGGTGCCGGTATGATTCATCCAAATATGGCTACTATGCTCTGCTTTATCACAACGGACTGCATGATTAAGAAGGACCTTTTACAAAAGGCATTGTCCGATGTTGTAAAGGATACCTTTAATATGATTTCTGTGGATGGAGATACTTCCACAAACGATTCCTGCATTGTTATGGCAAATGGTCTTGCTCAAAATAAGCTGATTGATACAGAGGACGCCGCATATGAACAGTTCTATCAGGCGTTGTTCTACGTTTTAAGAGATTTAAGTAAGAAGATTGCGGGCGATGGTGAAGGCTGCACAAAGCTCTTAGAGGTTCAGGTTAAGGGGGCGTTTTCTGATGCGGATGCCAGAATGATGGCAAAGTCTGTTGCATGCTCGAATTTAACCAAGTGTGCGATTTACGGAAGAGACGCGAACTGGGGCCGTATTATTTGTGCGATGGGTTATTCCGGCGGCGAATTCGATCCAGATAAGGTGGATATCAGCTTTACCAGTGAGTATGGTACTGTTCAGGTTTGTGAAAATGGTTCTCCTTTAGATTTTAGCGAAGAGGCAGCTACCAAGATCCTTTCCAGTGAGCATGTGATTGCTATCTGTGACTGCAAACAGGGACCATTTGAAGCAACCGCTTATGGCTGTGATTTAACACATGAATATGTCAATATCAATGCGGACTATCGTTCATAAATAGGGGATAAGGAGAAATTGAAATGATAGATTTGGAAATTGAAAAGGAAAAAGCGCAGGTTTTAATTGAGGCATTGCCATATATCCAGAAATTCAACAGAAAGATTATTGTTGTAAAATATGGCGGGTCCGCAATGGTGGATGAAGAATTAAAAAGAAAGGTTATCGAAGACGTTGTTCTTTTGAAACTGGTTGGATTTAAGCCTATTATTGTACATGGCGGCGGTAAGGAAATTAGTAAGTGGGTGGACAAGGTTGGCATGGAAACCAATTTCGTCAATGGTCTTCGTGTGACCGATGGCCCTACTATGGAAATCGCTGAAATGGTTTTGAACAAGGTGAATAAAAGCCTTGTGAATTTAATTGAGGAGCTTGGCATTAAGTCCGTCGGAATCAGTGGTAAGGACGGCGCTATGTTAAAGTGTGAAAAGAAGCTTTCTAAGGGCCAGGATATTGGGTTTGTTGGGGAAGTGACAGAAGTGGATCCGAAGATTATTCATACCTTACTGGAAAATGATTTTCTTCCGGTTATCTGCCCAATCGGCGTAGACGATCAGTTTAATACCTATAATATCAATGCGGACGATGCAGCATGTGCAATCGCTAAGGCTGTTAGTGCTGAGAAACTGGCATTCTTGACGGATATCGAGGGTGTTTACAAGGATAAGGATGATCCAAATACCTTGATTTCTGAATTGGATTTGGCTGAGGCCCGTGCCCTAATCAATGACGGCACGGTTGGTGGTGGTATGCTTCCAAAACTGAACAATTGCATTGATGCAATTGAAAAGGGCGTTTCCAGAGTACATATTATGGACGGACGTATTCCACATTGCTTATTACTTGAAATTTTCACCAATAAGGGTATTGGAACTGCAATTTTGCAGGAAGGAGCTGAGAGATTCAATGACGGCAACAACTAAAATTATCGATACAGTAGAAAATAATGTCATTCATACCTACAATCGTTATCAAATTGCGCTGGAACGTGGCGAGGGCATGTATCTTTATGATGCAGAAGGTAAGAAGTATTTGGATATGGGTTCCGGAATCGGTGTATTCGCGCTGGGTTACGGAAACGAGGATTATAATGCAGCAGTTAAGGCACAGATTGATAAATTGGTGCATACTTCAAATTATTTCTACAATGAACCGGCTGCAAATGCTGCCGAAAAGGTGGTTAAGGCTTCCGGTATGAAGAAGGTATTTTTTACCAATTCTGGTGCTGAAGCTGTTGAAGGGGCATTGAAGCTTGCAAAGAAATATGCATTAACGAAGAAGGGTGAGAAGGCATATAAAATTATTGCATTTGAACATTCTTTCCACGGGAGAACCATTGGTGCACTTTCCGTAACCGGTACAACTCACTACAGAGAAAGCTTTGAACCATTGATGCCGGGTGTTGTTTTTGCGACATATAATGATTTAGACAGTGTTAAGGCTGTTATGGATGAAAATGTTGCAGCAATTATTATGGAGACTGTTCAGGGAGAGGGCGGCATTCGTCCGGCTACAAAGGAATTCATTGAAGGGGTTCGTGCGCTGTGCAATCAGTATGATGCTCTGATGATTTGCGATGAGATTCAGTGTGGTATGGGTCGTAGCGGAAAAATGTTCGCTTATCAGAGATTTGACATAATGCCGGATGTGGTTACCAGTGCAAAGGCACTTGGCTGCGGCGTACCAATCGGTGCTTTTTTGGCAAATGAGAAAGTGTGTGATTGTTTGGTCGCCGGGGATCATGGTACGACCTATGGCGGAAATCCACTCGCATGTGCGGCTGCTTCCACCGTATTTGATTTGTTTGAAAAGAATGAAGTACTTGCCAATGTGAATGAAGTTGGTGCATACTTATATAAGAGACTGGAAGAATTGAAGGATGCTTCATCACATATTGTGGATCATCGTGGAGTAGGGCTCATTCAGGGTTTGGAATTTGACGCTCCTGTTGGTCCGATTATTCAGAAATTATTAGCTGCAGGCGTCATTACATTTGCTGCAGGTGCTAATGTTATTCGTTTCATTCCACCATTGATTATTGAGAAAAAGCATGTGGATGAACTAATGGAGATTCTGAATTCTTCTCTAAATTAGGAGAATGTATGCGTATTTATCATAAAGTATTATTAAAATTTTCAACGACCATCATAGCTTTGGCTATGATGGCTGTTGTTGTATTAAGCGCTACTGCGTGTCATATGGAAATCGAGGACGAAATCACCAGCGAGAGCGAAACGCAGACCCCACCACAACAGCATAGCATTTGTTTTTCTTATACGGATGAGAACCTGACTGATTATTTTAAAATGTGTGCTGAGACCTTTGAAAAGCAGAATGAAAATGTTCGCGTTCAACTGAATTTGATGGAATCTGAAAATTATCTGCAGGCTATTAATGATGCGTCCGCTAACGAAAAAACGGTTTCGGATGTATATTATTTGGATTGCTCTTTGCTTGGAACTGCATATTTGGCAGGCCTGGCGGAAAAAAATACGAAAACGGATTCCGAACAATATTGCGATGCGGCTTTGCAGTCCTGTAGCGTTGCCGGAAATCTGGTTGCTTATCCATTGTCTTACAAGACAACCTTCCTCGTTTATAATGCAGAATATGTTCCGGAATCTGTAGAAATTTCATCCTTCGATGATATCAAAGCCTTTGCGGCCAGCATTTATGATGATGCGGAGAATGCCGAGGGCGAGCTGAATGGCGAAGAAGAAACTGTAGAAGAAAATATTATTGACTACTCCCGCGTAGAAACTATTTTTGAGTGTAATTTATCCGA
The DNA here is from genome assembly GCA_045641925.1 of Butyrivibrio sp. Lineage (GTDB taxonomy): Bacteria > Bacillota > Clostridia > Lachnospirales > Lachnospiraceae > Eshraghiella. The sequence continues at coordinate 7,701 of JAZUHV010000148.1, read as the reverse complement.
CTTATTCGTTAATTACGGATTTGTCGGAGGCGGCATGGAAATTGGTGGACCAGACGGAAGTGATAAAACAAAGCTATCTGTTTGTACACCGGAAGCTCAAAAACAGGCACAAAACTATCTGGACCTGGTAAATTACTTCAGTATCAGTAAATCCAGAACCTATGATGAGGTTTATGAACGCTTTCTTGCCGGTAAATCGATTTTCACGATTATGACAACGGACACCCTGACTGCTTTGGAAGAGGAGCATATCAACTCAGTGGATTCTACAGAGGATGATACGGAAACCTCCACAAATTTTGATTATAGAATTATGCCTTTTCCAAATTATAACGAGGATTCAGAGACAGCAACACTGTCCTTAACAACCTGTTTGGTTGTAAATCCTTTTTCTCCTGAACTGGACCTTGCTCAGCAGTTTGCTTATTTTGCAACCGCGGAAATGGCAAATAATTTCTACAAAGAAACCGGATTGCTTTCCGCCAGAGATCAGGTGAAATACGGACGTCTTGTGCTGAATGATGTATACGATGCTTATGTGCATTCTGTTCCGAAGAATAAGCTACAGTATGGGGAGCAAATTTACCCATTGATAGAAATCGCACTGCATAATATTATTGCCGGCGAACCTATTGAGGACCAGCTAACCGCGGTGGATCAGTATATGGCCACCCAGATTGAATAGTCACGTAATTGTCTTCTTGTTTATCAAGGAGATAATATGAAATACCAAAAAAATTTAAAAATCGTTATCGCTTCCGTTTGCGTTGTGGGCGTTATTGGCGCAGGAACGGTCTATGTGATGCAACGATTTCACCGCGAAAAAAGTTATTTTGTGCCGAAGGAGCAAATGACTGGTGCGGAAAATGAAACAAATGTAGACGAATTTGCTTCATTGCCAGAGAATTCTGTGCCTAACCCAAAGACAGTGAAAGTATTTGTATGTGGTGCAGTAAAGAATCCTTCTCTCTATGAACTTTTAGAGAACTCGCGTGTATTTGATGCGGTACAGGCCGCAGGCGGACTTGCCGAGGATGCAAATCCGGATTATGTGAATCAGGCTGCATTTATAAAAGATGGTGAGCGGATTTATATACCGAGACTCGGAGAACAACTAGAAAATGGTGATGACTCCGCTTCGCAGATATCCGACGGACGCGTGAATTTAAATACAGCGGATTTAAACACGCTGATGACCTTGCCCGGTATAGGCGAAAATAAAGCTAAGAAAATATTGGAATATCGTAATAAAATGGGACGTTTTACCACGACTGAGGAAATTATGAATGTAACAGGCATTGGAGAAAGTATCTATCAGGGCCTTCAGGATGTAATTTTTGTGGAACCGGGGTAGAAAAAGGAGTACTATGAGCAGTATTTTAGTTGTGGATGATGAAAAGGCAATCGTAAAAGGCCTGAAATTTGCACTGGAACAGGATGGATACGAGGTGGACTGCGCTTATGATGGCCAGGAAGCTTTGGACATGGTGGAAAAAAAGCCATACGATATGATGCTTTTGGATTTAATGCTTCCGGTTGTAGACGGCCTGGAGGTATGCCGTACAGTGCGTTCTTTTTCTGAAATGCCAATTATTATGCTGACAGCAAAAGGCGATGATATGGATAAAATTATGGGCCTGGACTATGGCGCAGATGACTATATTACAAAGCCATTTAATATTCTTGAGGTAAAAGCACGTATGAAGGCCATTCTTCGCCGAAATAAGAAACCGGCGGATGCAAAGCCGGCAGTTCGTGTGTTGGAATCTGGCGATTTAAAATTGGATTGCGATAGCAGAAGATTATATATTAATGGTCGTGAAGTGAATTTGACCACCAAGGAATTTGATGTTCTGGAACTTTTGGTGCGTAATCCGGATAAGGTTTATAGCCGTGATAATCTGTTAAAGCTTGTTTGGGGCTATGATTTTCCGGGAGATGCAAGAACCGTTGATGTACATATTCGTCGCTTGCGTGAAAAAGTGGAAGCGGACCCATCCATGCCGCGTTATGTACATACCAAGTGGGGACTTGGTTATTATTATACTTTGATTTCATAGGTGACGATTGTGCCTAAAACTTCTTTCTTTAAATTAATCTGGAGGGAACTGCGTAGCTTACGTACCTTAATCATTGTAGCCATCGTGATTGCGAGTGTGCTTCCTGTGATTTTGATACGTTTAGTTGTGTTGGAAACCTATCAAAATCGTACTATGGATACCAGAATTACCTACGTTGAAGGTGAGTGTAATATTCTGGCGTCCGACATTCTGCAGTATAACTATTTTTCCAATCAAAAATCTGAGGTTATTCGTGCTGAGTTGGAAGAAATTGCGTATATGTATAATGCGCGTATTCTGATTCTGAATGATTCCCTGAAGGTTGTAGAGGATACCTATCTTTTCCAAAAGGGCAAAACCCTTTTGTCAGAGTATTCCATTAAAGCTTTGCGTGGTGAAATGGGAGCTGTTTATGACCGGAAGAGCGGGTATGCAAAGGTTTACACGCCGATTGTAGATAAAGACAATGGCGTTGTAGGCGTTATTCTGGTTACCCTTCCGGACACCAATGTGATTTCCATGCGTGATTATTTGGCACGATTAATCAATGTCTTAATTATCGCCTTTGCTTTGATTTCCCTGCTTGGAGCAATTGCAATTTCGCATATTCTGATTCGGCCTCTGCGTCGCATGAAAAACGCGATTGCAGTAATCGCTGATGGCAGCCAGGCAGAGGAGCTGGAACCAAGAACCTTAATGGAATACAATGATTTGGCACAGGCGGTAAATGGTATGCTGTCCAGGTTACGTATGCTGGATCAGTCCAGACAGGAATTCGTATCCAATGTGTCTCATGAGTTGAAAACACCGATGACCTCCATGAAGGTTTTGGCAGAATCTTTGGTTGGACAGGAGAATGTCCCAATCGAAATGTATCAGGAATTTATGACTGATATTGTTTCCGAAATTGACCGTGAAAATCAGATTATTTCGGATTTATTGACGATGGTTAAACTGGATCAGGCGCATGGTGTGATGAATATTTCCACAGTCAATGTGAACGAATTGACGGAATTGGTATTAAAGAGATTGCGGCCAATTGCGCAGACCAGAAACATCGAATTGCTTTTGGAAAGTTTCCGACCAGTTGCTGCAGAGGCCGATGAAGTTAAACTTACCCTGGCTATAACGAATTTGGTAGAAAATGCTATTAAATACAATGTTGAGGGTGGCTGGGTTCATGTCTCTGTGAATGCAGACCACAAGTTCTTTTATATTAAGGTTTCTGATTCCGGAATTGGTATTCCGAGCGATAAAAAGGAGCAGGTATTTGAACGATTCTATCGTGTGGACAAGGCTCGTTCGCGTGAAACCGGTGGAACCGGACTGGGACTGGCAATTACAAAGAATGTAATTCTGATGCATAAGGGAACCATTAAGCTTTATAGCAAGGAAAATCAGGGTACCACATTTACGGTGCGTGTTCCATTAAATTATGTTGAAGGAGGTCAGCAGTTATGAAACGGGTAAATATTCTTTGCCTACTAATGGCCTTGATGATGTTGTGTGTTGTGGGATGTCAAAAAAGAGCCTCGAATCCTGTCAATGAGGGCGATTATGTTCTGTATTTTTTGGAGAGCGGTTCGGATCGCATTACTACAATTAACTATGAAGCAAAGTATGATCCAAATACAAAAATGCTGGTGCAGGAATTGTATGATGCGCTCGGAAATGTTCCGAATGAAAATTATACCAGTGTGATTCCTGCCAATGTATTTTTTACAGATGTCTCATTATCTTCTGCAGGTGTATTACATTTGGGCTTTTCTGAAAGTTACTCCGAAATGGATAATGTAACAGAAATTATGTTTCGCGCTGCTGTAGTAAAAACTCTGGTACAAATCCCGGACGTGGAATATGTTTCTTTTTATATTGGCGATCAGCCTTTGGTCGGCAAAGACGGCAGATCCTATGGCTTAATGAATGCAGGTACTTTTGTATCTGATGTAGATGATGCTATGGAAAATCTGAACTGGTTGGAATTGACTTTGTATTACTCGGATGGAGAAGGAGAACATCTGATTGGAGAGAAGACGAAGTTGGCATATTCCTCCAGTATTTCCATTGAGCAGGTTGTTATTGAACAGTTGGCAAAAGGCCCAACAACAACCTCCTGCAGACAGGCGGTGCCTTCCTCTACTGGCGTTGTCAGTGTGTCTACCAAGGATGGTATCTGCTATGTGAATTTTGACAACAACTTTACGAATAATATTGAAGACTGCACTGCTGAAGTGTCTCTGTATTCCATCATTAATTCCTTATGCGAGCTTTCAAATGTGAAAAAGGTGATGTTTATGGTCAATGGTAATTCGGATGTGGTATTCCGTGAACTTTATCCGTTTTCAGAAGCATATGAACGTAATCTGGATTTGATAGAGGCGAAGGTAGATGCGGAAACGCAAACACAGGAAGAATAATTTTATAAGAAAGTCGGTGATGATATGAAAAAGCTTCCGTTTGGAAAATGGGAGCATTTTGCAGAACAAATCGATGAACCTTTTGTGCGGCGCCCGGTATTTGGCGCCGCGGTTTCTCTCATTTTGGGAATATGGCTAGGCGCCCGGCAATTGTGGTGGCTGCTTATCCTATTTTCTGTAATAATGATTGGGCGCGTAATATGGATTGCAAAAAAAACATTGATTCGTGTCCTTTTTATAACTTCTGTATTTCTAATGCTTCTTGGCTACGTTCTGATAGCGAAAGAGCGAACAAATAATCCCTATATAATACAATTAAATAATGCAGAGGAATCTGTGTTTTGTGATTTAACAGGTCAGATTCGGCGTGTTCATAAAACGGATTATGGCATTCAATATGAACTGAAAAATGTGTCCGGAAAGGATTTTAAACTGCAGGGCAACTATCATGTGCTGGTTCGATCGAAGGAAAAGACAGCACAATATGAGGCGGGGGATACCATTCGTGTGATGGGGGATGCATCTGGCTTTCAAACTCCACGAAATCCCGGCGAATTTGATCAAAAAACATATTATGCGGCGTTAAAGGTGGCATTTTTTGTGAGAGCGAATCGCATCGAACGGATTGCAACCTGTAAAAATCCAATCCAATTATTGGCAAATCATTTTTCAAAAGGTTTATCGTGGAGCTTTTATCAAATTGCAAGCCCCAAATATGCTTCTGTATTTGAGGCGATGATTCTGGGCAATCGCGATGAACTGGATGAAGAACTGTATAATTTGTTTTCTGTTTGCGGGATCGGACATATTTTGGCAATCTCCGGATTACATATATCGATGCTCGGAATGAGTCTGTATAAATTGCTTCGACGACTTGGCCTTCGTCCTGTTCCAGGAATGATTATGGGTGGAGCAGTCATTATATTTTATGGGCTTGTGACGGGTAACGGAGTCTCAACCACACGTGCACTCATTATGTATCTGGTGGCTGTATATTCATATACACAAAAGCGAAGCTATGATGTGCTGACGGCGGCCTCTTTGGCGGCTATTTTGATGTTAATGGATTCACCTATGTATTTGTTCCATTGCGGCTTTTTACTGTCATATGGGGCAATATTGGGCATTACAATTCTATCTCCGGCAATGGAGGAACTGATTCCCTGTCAGTTAAAACAAAATGAAGCTGTTTGGCAACGTGCTATTTTGAAATGCTTGAGGGCTTTTGGGGGAAGTCTTTCCATCTCTTTTGTGACCTTGCCGATTACTTTATATTTCTATTTTCAAACCCCTGTTCTTGCCGTATTTCTAAATTTGATTGTGATTCCCCTGATGACGATTGTAATGGCATCCGCCCTGGCCGGGGGATTAGGATCTTTTATGAACGTATATCTGGCTTCCTTTTTGATAGGACCAGCAGTAATGATTCTGAAATTTTATGAAGTACTATGCTCTTTGATGCTTCAAATTCCCTGGAGTATTATATATCCGGGACGGCCCAAAAACTGGCAGATCGTCCTGTATTATATGTTTTTACTTGTCACAATTATTTGTTTAAAGAAAATTCAAAAAAAGAAAATGACTATGAAAATACTTGGCGTCGTTCTTCTTTTTGTTTCGCTGCCTGTATTATGCATTAGAATACATAATGGCCTGCAAATTGTGTTTCTTGATGTGGGGCAGGGAGATGGTATTTATATAAAAAATGAAAATAATATTTCGATACTGGTCGATGGGGGAAGCCTAGACAAGTCACAGCTGGGAAAAAATATCTTGAAACAATTCCTCTTATCAGAAGGAAAAGTAGAGGTGGATTACTGGATTATGACACATGCAGATGCGGACCATATAAACGGGACTCAACAGTTATTGCAAAAGGGTGAGATTCGTTTTCGAAATGTAATTTTACCAGATACGGATTTACTAGACGATGCCTATAAAAAAGTGATCCAATTGGCCAGACAAAATGGTGCGAATGTAATGATTGTATCTAAAGGAGATGCGTTGATGGTCGGAGACTGTTCCATTATGTTTCTGCATCCGGAGGCCGCCTTTGAAACCGAAGAACGAAATACATATTCTACATCTTTTTTGTTAAAAAAAGGAGAATTTGATATGCTCTGCTGCGGTGATATTGCAAAAGAACAGGAAGGCGAAATTTTGGATGAACTGTTTGAAAAAGGTCTTTTAGACGATCATCTGGAAGTATTAAAGGCGAATCATCACGGATCCAGGTATTCTAATTCGAAGCGTTGGATTGATTCTTTGCAGCCAGATTATTTTATCATTTCCTCAGGAAAGGGAAACGCTTACGGTCATCCGCACAGGGAAGTTTTGGAGAGGATTTCTGATATCGAAGCCAAAGTGCTCCGAACGGATGAGGGCGGAGCAGTTTTGATTTATACGGACGGGTACAGCACAAAGGTGAACACTTTTATAAGGGACTGAGTTTGGAATCTAATGGTTTCGGAAATTCGGTTCTTATGATAAAATGCAAATATAGATTTGAAGCATGGTGAGAGTATGAAACGAATTCAGGAACATATTAATAACCAAACATTTGTAAAGGCATATTTGCTTTATGGTGATGAGGACTTTTTAAAGCGCACCTATCGTGGCAGATTAAAAACGGCTCTTGTGGGTGAGGATGAGATGAATTTTTCTGCCTATGAGGGGAAGGATTATAATATCGGCCGTGTTCGCGATGATGCACTGACGCTGCCATTCTTTGCTGAAAGACGCCTGATTCTGATGGAGGGAACGGGTGCTTTTAAATCTGCATCTGATGAACTGACAGAAATTGTAAAAAATGCTCCGGAAACCACCTTCTTTTTGTTTGTGGAATCGGAAGTGGATAAGCGAAATAAGCTTTATAAACTCGTTTCAGATATTGGTTATGCGACCGATTGCAAACCCTTAGGAGCGGATGATCTGGTTCGCTGGGTGAATACCTTGTTTCATAAAGCGGGTAAGAAAATTACAGTCAATGATTTGAATTACCTGATTCAAAAGGCCGGGATGGAAAGCGATATGGACAATCTCAAAAATGAGGCCGATAAGCTGATTTCATATGTGGGCGAGCGTGAGGTTGTCACGAGACAGGACATTGACTCAATTTGTGTAACGCAGGCCTCTGATCGTGTTTTTGAGATGATTGAGGCAATTGCAAATCAAAAGTCGGAACATGCCTTGAAACTATATTCGGATTTGGTAACCTTAAAAGA
>JAZUHV010000147.1:0-3935 GCA_045641925.1 Butyrivibrio sp. | reverse complement strand
GCAAAAGATTTGATGCAGGCGATTTATAACGACCAGTCAATTAATTAATGTGATAATTAGAGCTCAAATGCGAATGCATTTGAGCTCTTTTGCTTGTATTTGGTACTTTGGTCATGGTATGCTAGTATTAACATGTTATTTGCAGTTTTTTAGGAGGCTCGATATGAAGAAATGGATTGGAGGAATAATTTTTGCCTGCATGATGGTTATCTGCGCAATGTGTGTTCAGGTTAAGGCTGCGGATGCGGATGCGCCATCTAATGTGCATATTGTTCAGATTGCGAATGATGCACCGGATGTTTACTGGGATGCCCCAAGCAGCGGAACGGTTCGTTATTATAAAATATATAAAAACTGGTATACGGACACTCTTGACCATGAATACACAAGTGTGGCTGCGACCAATCTGAGTGCGGACGTTACACATTATCTGTGTACGGGCGTGACAAAAGGTTATTATTTATGGGTTGCTGCCGTTATGTCTGATGGAACGGAACGCGTGAGTGACTCCGTGGAATTTCAGGCGCTCGGATATGGCAAGTATATCAGTATGGGTTACGGAACGGCATTTATTAATGACCAGCCAATTACAGTGAAGGACAAGCTGAATGAAAAGGTCTATTTGACTGCATATGACGAGGTGATTCCATCCAATGAGATTACGGTTATATCTAAGATGGCTGCGGACGGAAAGTCTGCGGATTTGACCATTTATTCCTTCTATAACCGAGGAAGCATTTCGCTACGCGTATATTTTTATGATGAACCAGTAGAAATGAACTACAACACCTCTGAGGGTGTATTTGAAATCAGTACGCCTGAGCAGCTTTCGGTATTCGCAAATATTGTGAATGGGATGGCGACAAGGGGAACTGATTATTTGCTTGATTATGCCGGTCCGGTTAATAAGTCTGCAAAGCTGACAAAGGATATTAATGTCGGCGACCGTATCGTTTCTTTCTGCGGTGTAACGGACACAGTACTGATGTTAAATGGACATACGCTGACGGGCTCAGGCAATTATATTGTGAATTTACTTAATTCCGATATGACCATACGTGGCGATGGCAGTGTTTTATCTGACCATGGAAAGAGCATCTATAACATAAATGGTGGTACTGTTTCTTTGCAGAACCATGAGATTGGTTATGTGGACGATTATCATTATGCCGCAGGAGAAACAGCTATTAACATTTCTGATGGTAATCTGAATCTGGATGGCATGAAGATGAACGTTTATAGTCACTATGTTGTTTTCGCAGAGGACGATGGCACAGTGAATCTTACTGTTAGAAATTGTGACATAAGAAACAATAACAGCTACAACTCCAATGCGATATATTTGAGGGGGGATGGAACAGCAAAGTTTTATGATAGCTTAATCCTGGCGTGCAGCGGCCCTGCTATATATGCTAAGGATAGAATAGAAATCTACAGCGGCTCCTATTTCGGTTACTACCTGAAGAGTTGGACCAGTGCATATACACCAGCGATTTTTGCTATTGGAGATTTTAAGATGACAGGCGGTTCCATTTATGGTTCCGGTATTGGCGTTCAGGCGTTCTCGAATGTGGATATTTCCGGTGGTACGATTACCGCTAAATGCTCCTGCGGATATGACTATTACTGTATAGCCTTGCTCCTGCGCCATGGTTTTTGCACCGGTTATTGCAGATACACCGTGAATATCACGGGAGGTTATTTCTTTGCGGATTGTTCAGAAGCAAATTATAACTATGCGGTTGCCTGCTGGAATGGTAGTAATATGAATCAGGGCTTTAACGAAAGCGGACATGCCCTGAATAGCATTTTGTCTGATGGAAATGTATTATCCGGTACATTGAATGCTGACGGAAATGTAATCACCTCTGCAATCTCTTATGCTGGAAATCAGACTGCAACCGTCAAGCATTTTGTGATGACGGAAGATAAAACCTATAGCTTGGTTCCGACAGAAGTGGAACAGATTCGTCTGGATGGCTCCGCTGTTTATGCACCACGTGACTTGGCAAGGGAGGATTATGACTCCGCTCGTATTCGTGGCGTAATTGGGGGAGGAAATTGCATTGTCCGCGATTTACAGACTTGCTTCGGCTTTGACCATATGACAGTAAATGGCGTAGAGTTTACCGGTGGAAGCATTCCTGATGGTGCAGAAATCTGCATATACTATCAGTGGGAAAAGTATAAGGTTAATCTTTACGATTCGGGATTAGATGGAAGCGAGCATACCTTTATAAAGACGATTGAGGTTTGGGCCGGCGATTTTAGGGTTTTCCCTACAGCAACCGAATTACGAGAGCTGGGATTTGGCGCGGCTGGACATAAGATCACCTGGTACTATGATGATATGATGTTTTATGGCATCTGGAGAGATCAGGATGCTATTTGCCAGTGGGAGTCAGCCCCATACACCATTACCTATGTTTTAAATGGCGGTAAAAACTCCTCCTTGAATGCAACCTCCTTCACAAATAAGACAGGAACCTTTAACCTTTATCCGGCTACAAGGACCGGCTATCAGTTTGGCGGCTGGTATAAGGAGAGCGAATTTGTAAATGCGATTTCTGAGGTTGCAATGGGCACCTCTGAGGATTTGACGCTTTATGCAAAGTGGATTCCTAATACATATCAGCTGGTATTTAATGGAAATGGTGCTACCAGTGGTTCTACTGCTACACAGGCCTGCAACTATGGCACATCCTATAGCCTGAATGCAAATGGATTTGCAAAGACCGGATACCTGTTTAAGGGCTGGAACACCAAGGCAGACGGAACCGGAACAAGCTATGCGAATAAGGCAAGTATTACGAACCTGACAACCACGAATGGAAAGAATATTACCTTATATGCGCAGTGGACCGCCATTGCATACTCCATCAAGTTTGATGGAAATGGTGCAACCAGTGGTACAATGACCCTGTTGGCATCCAGAAAGTACGGCACTGCTTATACATTGACCGCAAATGCCTTTAAGAGAACCGGTTATACCTTTAAGGGTTGGAACACGAAAGCAGACGGAACCGGTACTGCCTATGCAAATAAGGCATCCGTGAAGAACCTTTCAAAAACCAATAATTCGACGGTCATCTTATATGCGCAGTGGACACCGTATACGTATACCATTAAGTTCAATGGAAATGGTGCAACCAGTGGTACGATGAGCGCATTGACCGGAAGAAAATATGGAACCACCTATACATTACCGGCAGTTGGATATAAGAAGACCGGATATTATTTGGCTAGCTGGAATACGAAAGCAGATGGATCTGGTACCGCTTATAAAGACAAGGCATCCGTAAAGAACCTGACGGCTACGAATGGTGCAACGGTAACTTTATATGCACAGTGGAAAATCGTTACTTATAGCATTGCTTTTGATGGAAACGGATCCACTGGCGGAAAGATGAGCACTCTTACCGGTAGAAAATATGGAACTGCTTATACCTTGACTGCAAATGCATTTACCAGAAAGGGTTATGATTTTACAGGTTGGAATACGAAGGCGGACGGATCCGGAACAAAGTATGCAAACAAAGCATCTGTAAAGAACCTGACGTCTACAAACGGCAAAACCATTACCTTATATGCACAATGGAAGCCACACACCTATACCATTAAGTTTGACAAAAATGGTGCAACCAGTGGCACGATGAGCGCATTGACCGGAAGAAAGTATGGAACCTCCTACACCCTGCCTGCAAATGCCTTCAAGAAGACCAACTATGCATTTATGGGTTGGAATACCAAGAAGGATGGTACCGGAACAACCTATGCAAATAAAGCCTCTGTCAAGAATCTGACAGCAACAAATGGTGCAACAGTGACACTGTATGCTCAGTGGAAAGTTATCACCTATACGGTTAAGTTTGATGGAAATGGTGCAACCAGCGGTAGTATGGCATCCATGACGGGAAGAAAGTACGGCACAGCAT
>JAZUHV010000146.1:0-10647 GCA_045641925.1 Butyrivibrio sp. | reverse complement strand
ATCCATGGCAGGCCTAACATATATTTATCACGTGTATTTAAAACAATTAATTCTCCGGCAGTAAAGCATACCTCTGCATATTCCCCAGTAAACTCAATACTGAAGCATCTGCTCAGTCCAGGAAGCAAGGTATAATTGCTCACTTCATACTTAAATCCTTTAAGTGTTAACCCAGTGACCGGACCACTAAATGGCACAAAGGAAATATATTTGTGCGGATATTCTTTCACATTCAATGTAAACGGCCGATCTGCCAATTCAACGAAATTGTATTTATCTATCATTCTGGCGCGAAGTCCCTCGTCCAGCATCAGCTTCATATTATGGATATTCCCAAACAAGTGGTCCAGTCGTCCACCGGTCGCACAAAGAATATCGCAATCCGAACGGGTGCGAATACATTCGCGAATGGCCATTTCCGTATCTGTATCATCTTTTTCCGGAATGGATTGGATAATCGGAATTCCTGCTTTTCTATAATCCTCCAGGCATTCACTTCCTCGTGTATCAAAATCTCCCACCAGTAAATCAATCGGAATGCCCGCCATCTTTGCATACTGCTCACCATTATCAACTGCAATCACGCGGTCATAATGGTGTGTCTTATAGAAAACAGTGACAAATTCATAATCGAATCTGCCACCTGTAATAATCAGTGTTTTCATACTACTCCTCATCCGTGTCATACTGTGCCAATACTGCTTCCAAATCGCGAACATTCGCCGCAATATCTTCCTTAAATACAGCAGACCCGGCAACTAATACATCGGCCCCGCACTCCACCACGCGGGCAATATTATCTTTACCAATGCCGCCATCCACCTCGATCATAAACTTCAGACCCAGTTCCTCACGTAAAGCAGCTAACTCGCGCAATTTTTCATCCGTTTCAGGAATATATTTCTGGCCGCCAAATCCAGGATGTACACTCATTACCAAAACCTGCTCGCAAAGATGAAGATATGGTTTAATTGCATCGATTGGTGTCTCTGGATTTACTGCAATGGATGGAGCCGCTCCCAATTCACGAATTTTTATGAGCGCCGCCTCTGGATCCTTACAGGCCTCCACATGAATCGTAATGCAATCTGCACCGCACTTTTTAAATTCTTCCAGATATCTTTCCGGATCCTGCACCATCATATGCACATCAAAAAGCATGTTGGTACACTTGCGAACGGAAGAAACCACCGGCATACCAAAGGAAATACTAGGGACAAATAATCCGTCCATAATATCCACATGCAACACAATGACACCTTCGTTTTCTATTATTGCAAATTGTTCACCCAATTTGGAAAAATCCGCCGCCAGCATGGATGGTGCTAATACCTTTTTCATGGTCAAACTCCTTGGTTACTAATATTTTCTACGATTTTTTAGTTCATCATACATCGAACAATACACATCATATCGCATGGCAGCAATTTTGCCCTGTTCTACAGCGTCCTTCACCGCACAGGCAGGCTCTTTCTGATGAACGCAACCATCAAACCTGCATTGTCCTTCATACTCCTGAAGTTCCGGAAAATAAAAGCGCAATTCATTCGCCTCCAAATCCATTGCATCAAATGATGTGAATCCAGGGGTATCCATCATATAGGTTCCCTGATTATCCAGCTGAAAGATTTCTGTATGTCTGGTGGTATTCTTTCCTTTGTGTAATTTTTCACTGATAGAACCAGTTTTAGAATCCGCCTCTGGGTATAATGCATTTAGAAGCGATGACTTTCCGACTCCGGAAGGCCCCGCCAAGGCAGTTGTCTTTCCAGACAGCAAACCACGCAATTCATCAATCCCTCTTCCATCATATGTACAGGTGCGAAGCACTGTACATCCAGAACCTTCAAATGCATTGCAAAGTTCATTCACTTCATCATCCGTCGCCTGATCCTGCTTATTAAAGCATATGATGGTCGGAATTTCCTTTTGGTTCATCATTACTAAAAACTTACTAAGTACCACCAAATTTGGTGCAGGGGACTTAGTTGCAAACACAATAAGAGCCTGATCAATATTGGCGACAGCCGGACGAATCAATTCGTTCCGTCTTGGAAGAATGTCGATAATATTACCTTTACGTTCAATATCCGTATCCGTAACATCCTCTATCTCGACTTCATCCCCCACCAATGGTTTCAGGTTCTTGCTGCGAAATATTCCTTTGGCCATACATTCGTACACGCCGCAATTTGCGACGTGTACGTAATAGAATCCTGCGATTCCCTTAATAATTTTTCCTTGCATTCTTACTCTTTTGTGATTGTAATTGCAATCTTATGATTTGAATATGTATGCGCTACAAGCTTCTCATCCGATCCAATTTTATAGAAGGTAATCGAAGCATATGCATAACCAGCACCTTCTGCAAAATCCTTTGGCTCGCCGATAGATACATCAATATCTGTGGAAGCTTCCAGCTCTGCGTAGGTTGGATATGCCTTAGTCCAAATAGTTTCATCCTTGGCATTTTTGTCAATCACATGGATATCAACAGTAATTGACTTAATATCTGCGCTTGTGATGCCCGCCTCGGCCATCACTGCGTTCATCTCTGCTTCAATATCCGCCTTATTGATTTTCATCTCACTTGAATACTTTACAACCTTGTTAGCACCCAAACTAACAACCAGGTTCACTTCCGTATTCTCATTAACTGCACTACCAGCAGCAACACTCTGTGAAATAACCAAACCAGCAGCAACCGTATCACTATGTTCCGTAGAAACCACACCAACCTTCAACTTGGCAGATAAGATTTCTGACTTTGCAGTTTCCTCGCTCTTACCAACTACGTTTGGAGTTACGACCTTTGCAGGTTCTGGCTGGGTAGGAGCCTCTGTCTCTGGTTCTGCACCCAAAGATACCACAAAGTTAACTTTGGTTCCCTCAGGAGCTTCTTTGCCTTCTTCTGGCCCACTCTGAGAAATAACAAGACCCTTTGCAGTCTTTGAATCATATACCTCCGTAACATCACCAACTTCCAGTTTCAGGTCCTCCAAAGCCTTTCTGGCTTCAGATTCTTTCAAACCAACCAATTTAGGAACGATGACATTTTTAATTTTAGAGCCAATATATACAACAACCGTAACCTTCTGATCTTTTGAGATTGGAGTTCCCTGTGAAGGATTGGTCTGTGCGACCTTTCCAATCTTATCCTCATCATCGGTTTCTTCATATTCAAAATCAACGATTACGCCCTGGCTGCGAAGCAGTTCTTCCGCTTCTTCCTGTGTCATGCCGACAACATTTTCCAGTTCATTCTTCGGCTCGCCAAGACTAATAATAACCGTAATGGTTGTATTCTGCTTAACCGTTTCACCTGCTTTTGGCATCTGATCGAAGATCTTATCCTTGTCATAATCTGCAGAATACTCTGTCTTCTTAGCGATACCAAGATTGTGACTTAACAGGTAGTCCTTCGCAACTTCGTAGGTCATACCAGCAAGATTTGGAACCCGAACTTCGTCCGTACTTTCTGTCTGCTCCTGTGTTTTGGATGGGCGCTGTTCACCGCCTTCACTGCCAAGCATATTCTTAATAATCAATACGGTTGCAACCAGGATACCAATTGCCAGAACAATACCAGCGATGGTAATGATTAAATCCAGTGTCTTGTTTCGCTTTGGACCATCCTCTTCATCATCATCGTCATATTCTTCATCGTCATCCGTATCCGCCTTATCATCCGCATCATCATCGTAAGCGTCGGAATCGTCATCCATATCCGTATCGTACTCATCAATATCCTCGTCATCATCATGATAACTAAGGTCACTTTCAGCATCGGAAACCGCAGACTTATTGGCACTTCTTTGCGAGATTTCAATCAAATCATCTTCCCCAATGATATGGGTTGCGCCGTCAGCAGGAATTGCAGTTGAAATAATAACAAAATCCTCATCCGGTGTTACAAGAGAACGCTTTAAATCTACAATCAGATCAGAAATATTCTGATAACGACGTTCTGTCTTCTTCTGCGTACACTTTAAAACAATCTTTTCTACACTGATTGGCAAATCGGAAATGATGCTCTTTGGAGACACCATATCATCCTGAATGTGCTTCAATGCTACAGACACAGTGGAATCGCCCTCAAACGGAACGCGACCGGTTATCATCTCAAACAGAGTAATACCAAAAGAATAGATATCACTCTTCTCATCGGAATAGCCACCACGAGCCTGTTCCGGAGAAATATAATGTACAGAACCCATCACAGCAGAATTAATGGTGTTTGAGGTAGCAGCTCTGGCAATACCAAAGTCAGTAACCTTAACCTTTCCTTCCTTGGAGATGATGATGTTCTGTGGTTTGATATCACGATGAACAATATGATGCTTGTGTGCTGCTTCAATGCCCTGTGCGACCTGAATCGCAATGCTGACAGCCTCACGGGTTCCCAAATGCCCCTTGCGCTCAATGTACTTCTTTAGGGTGATACCCTCAACCAATTCCATGACAATATAATGCAATCCATCTTCTTCGCCAACGTCATAAACATTTACAATATTGGAGTGCATCAAGCCGGCAGCGGACTGTGCCTCTGCGCGGAACTTTGTCACAAAAGTTTTATCTTCTGAATAGTCAGACTTCAAAACCTTAATCGCAACATAGCGATTCAGTTTGTGGTCCATTGCTTTATATACTTCAGACATTCCGCCGGAACCAATCTTATCGATTACTTCGTAGCGGTCTGCTATAAACATTCCCTCTCTTAGCATAAAGTTCTCCTTATGGTTCGATGATAACTACTGATATATTATCCAAGCCACCATTTTCATTTGCCATGGTAACAAGTTGTTCTGCCTTTTTTACAATATCCTGATGAGACTCCAATACCTCTTCTAAGGTTTCGTCGGTCACCATATTGGTTAACCCATCGGAACACAGCAACAGCTGCGAGCCTGCAGAGCATTCAATCTCAAAGAAATCCGGCACAACCGTCTCAGCGCCACCCATTGCACGCGTAATTACATTCTTGCGCTTATGCGTACGTGCCTCTGAACGTTCCAGCTTCCCACTCGCAACCAATTCTTCAACAAAAGAATGATCTCTGGTAACCTGCTTCAGTTCATGGTCGTAAACGTAAACACGACTGTCCCCGACATTGGCAATATACACGGAATGTTCAAAAACAGTTGCCACAACAAAGGTTGTGCCCATTCCGGTATAATCCTCCGACTGAGAAGCAAGCTCTATCAGCTTCTTGTTTGTGTATGAAATTGCATCCGATATGATTGAGATGGGGTTATCATTTTCTGCTTGCGAAACATAGTCTACGAAGGTCTGCACAGAGAACTTGGATGCCAAATCTCCTGCCTTGTGGCCGCCCATTCCGTCGGCAACAATGTACAGGTTCGGAAGGATTCCAACCGGCTTTCCGTTGCAGTAAACGTAGTCCTGATTCATTTGTCTTGTCTTACCCACATCTGTCAAAGCATATGCATTCATTGTGTTTGCCCCTTAAGATGTTCATCACTATAACGCTTGCGTAATTGGCCACAGGCCCCGTCAATATCGCGGCCCATTTCCCTTCTAATAGTAACATTTATATGATTTTTTTCAAGTTTATTTTTGAAGCGCATGACATCCGCTGCAAGCGTTTGAGAGAAGTCACGCTCCTTAATTGGATTCACCGGAATCAGGTTTATATGGCAGTTCATACCCTTCACCAGCTCGGATAAAATCTCTGCACATTCCATCGAATCATTCTGATCTTTCACCAGACTGTATTCAAAGGTAACACGGCGGCCGGTCTTATCAATATAATATCTGCAGGCCTCCATAATTTCTTCAACGGAATATTTATTGGCAATCGGCATCAGTGTCCGTCGCATCTCATCCGTTGGTGAGTGCAATGAAATCGCCAATGTCAATTGAAGTTTTTTATCTGCCAGTTCATAAATTTTTGGAACCAGCCCACAGGTAGAAACTGTCAAATTTCTGGCACTGATATGTAGTCCGTTTTCGTCAGTTAAAAGACGTTCAAATTTAATAAAATTATCAAAATTATCGAAGGGTTCACCGGACCCCATCACAACTACATTGTCCACACGTTCTCCGGTCAGCTTCTGGATGCGATAAATCTGATCCAGCATCTCAGAGGAAGTTAGACTGCGTGCCAAGCCATCCAGTGTGGAGGCACAGAATCGACAGCCCATACGACAACCGGCCTGTGAGGAAATGCACACGGAATTTCCATGATGATAATGCATCAAAACGCTTTCTATATAATTCCCATCACCTAAAGCAAATAAATACTTTGCCGTTCCATCTTCTTTGGAGACTTGCACATTTGCAGGTGTTAATGAAGCGTAATAAGTTATCTGTTTTAACTGCTCGCGCATATTTGCCGGCAGATTCGTCATTTCATCATAGCTTGGAACCAGTTTCAAATGCATCCATTCATAAAGCTGTTTCGCACGGAACTTCGGATAACCAAGCCCCACAATATATTCTGTTAATTCCGTCAAATCCAAAGATTTGATATCCGTACGTTCCATTTCCTTAGGATTCCTTTACGAATTTTGCAATATAAAAGCCATCCTGCAAAGCCTCGCCCGGCAGATACTGCTTCTCATCTATAAACTTCAAATGCAGATTGGTCTGATTAGATATCCAAACTGCATTCTCTTCATTTTCACCCTTATGAATGGTACAGGTACTATAAATCAGGGTTCCTCCCGGTTTTACATATCCAGCGACCACAGAAAGAATCTGTCTTTGTAGCGCCACCAAATCCGAACACTGTTTTTCGCTGGCATGATATTTAATATCCGGCTTTTTATTTAATATGCCAAGTCCCGAGCATGGCAGATCCGCAATCACCAAATCGGCCTGGCCAAGAGACGCCTCATGACATATCGTCGCGTCCCAGACCATTGGTTCAACATTTTTAAGTCCCAGACGCTCCACATTTTCCTCAATTAGTTCCACTTTTAACTGTGTCAAATCTCTGGCTTCCACACGGCCTGTTCCATGCATACGCTGTGCCAGGTGCGTACTCTTTCCGCCCGGTGCAGCACATACGTCAATGATATGCATGCCATCCTGAATTTCTGCCGCATAAGCCACCTGCATGGAGGAATAATCCTGTACAAAAAACAAGCCTTCCTGCCAAGCCTCAAGGCCCTCCAGATAATCAAAATGGGCAATGGTCATTGCTTCTGCAATCCGTTTGTCCCGATGCACCTCTACCCCCGCTGCGATAAGCTGACGCTCCAGTTCATCCGGTGTCACCTTCAGGGTATTTGCGCGAATCCATAAAGGGCGGTTTTCAAACTGGCTTTTTAAAATTTCTTCTGCCTTTTCTTCCCCATAGGTTTGCACCCAGGCATCCACAAGCCATTGCGGGGTGGAATATTTTACGGAAAGGGTTGGCAATGAAATCTTTCCGTATTCACGTGCCAAATTGCGAAGCACACCATTTACAAAGCCCTTTAAATTGGAAAAACCACGTTTATTGGCCAGTTTCACTGCTTCATTGCAAACGGCATAATCTTCCACGCTGTCCATATAGCAAATCTGATAAGCACTCATACGAAGCAAATTCCGAATGAGTGGTTTCATTTTTTTGACAGGAGTCTTGGAGATTTGATCCAAGTAAAAATCCAGTGTCAGTTTACGTTCCACCGTGCCCATAATGATTCGTAGCATAAAGCTGCGTTCCTGCGCAGACAGATACTGGTATTTGCGCAATACATTTTGGACTACTAGATGTGAATATTCATCATTTTCATTGATGAGCATCAGTGCATCTAAAATGACAGCTCTCGTATTCACTTTCATTGACTGTTCTGCCATGAATACAAATCCTTTACTGTAAAATCGTACCAACTTCCAAATGATAGCCCCTCAAGAAGCTTTCCGTGTCCATACGTTTCTTTCCTTCCAGCTGCACCTCCAAAACGCGGAGTGCACCGCATCCGGTCTGAATCATAAAATCCTGTCTGGTTACCTGTATAACACTTCCAACCAGACCATTTTCCACGCCCTCAACCACTTCTGCCTTCCAAATCTTTAACGTCTTTCCCTCTAAAATCGAATATGCAGACGGCCAAGGATTCAAACCACGAATCAGGCGTTCCAATTCCACCGCACCCTTATGATAATCAAGATGCCCCAGTGTCTTGTCCAGCTTTGCCGCATAATTGGACTCACCTTCCTGTGGAACTGCAGTGATGGTACCCTGTTCCAGTCCTTCCAACGTGTCCACTAACGCCTTCGCACCCAGAACAGCCAGTCTGTCAAATAAACTTCCTCCGGTTTCATCCGGTGCCAATGGCGTCTTTACCATCATCAAAATATCGCCGGTATCCAGTCCAACATCCATTTGTTGAATTGCCACGCCACTTTCAGCCTCACCATCAATGACCGCCCACTGAATCGGCGCTGCGCCACGATACTTTGGTAACAAAGAAGCATGTACATTCACGCAACCATATTTTGGCAAATCCAAAATACTCTTTGGCAGAATTTGACCATATGCCACAACTACAATAACATCCGGTGCAATTGCCTGCAGTTCTTCCAAAAATGCCGGTTCACGTGCTTTTAATGGCTGAAGCACCAAAAGATCATGTGCCAATGCACATTCCTTCACTGGAGACATGGCCATATCCTTGCCGCGTCCCTTTGGTTTATCCGGTTGCGTAACGACTGCAAGGACTTCATGTCCAGCCTCAATTATCGCTTCCAATGTACCCACTGCAAAGTCCGGGGTACCCATAAATACTACTTTCATGAATTACTCTTCCTCTTCATCGTAGGTCACGTCCATTAAATCCCCCTCAACGTGATCCACATACAAATCGCCATCTAAATGCGCCAATTCGTGCTGAATGGCTCTGGCAAGAAGTTCCTCGCCTTCTACTTCAAATTCCTGCATCTTTAAATCATAAGCCTTTGCCTTAACATAATTAGCTCGGGTTACAATTCCTGCCTTTCCAGGTACACTTAAACAGCCTTCCTGTCCAGTCTGCTCACCACTCTTTTCTAAAATTTCAGGATTGATCATAATGATTGGGCCATCGCCTACATCAATGACACAAAGGCGCTTTAAAATGCCAACCTGCGGAGCGGCCAAACCAACACCATTGGCCTCGTACATGGTTTCTAGCATATCATTAACCAGTTCCTCAATACGAGGGGTAACCTCTGTTACCGGCTTACATACCTTTCTTAAAATTGGATCATCATTTACACGAATATTTCTGATTGCCATCGTCTTTCTCCTTTATCTAAAGTCAAAATGCACAGTACACTTTTTATAAACCTCTTCGTTTGTGTGCAATTCACTTTCTATTTCATCTTTTACACGGGTCAGTAGGCTATAGTCCGCATGCTTGTAATAAATTATTTTACAATACACATCATTTACCTTATAAACCGCCGCATTGGCAGGACCAATGATTCGAAGTCGTTCCTTTTCAAATGCGTTTTTCGTCAATTCCTTGATACGCAATGCCGCCTCGTCCATACGAGTTTCCTCCTCCGACATCACCTTCACGGACATCATATGGCTAAATGGCGGATAATCCATCATCTGACGAAAATCTATTTCTTCTTCATAGAAGCCTTCATAATCCTGATTCGCAGCATGTGTTATCGCATAGTGCTCCGGATCATAGGTTTGAAAAACAACCTCTCCAGGTAAATCCCCTCGTCCGGCGCGCCCCGCTGCCTGAGTTAACAATTCAAAGGTGCGTTCCGCTGCCATATAGTCCGGAACATGTAAGGAGGTATCTGCCAGAAGAATTCCCATTAATGTCACTCTTGGGAAATCATGTCCCTTAACAATCATCTGCGTACCTACAAGCACATCCGCCTCGCCAGCTGCAAACTGTTCTAAAATCTTCGCGTGCCCATCCTTTCCCTTCGTGGAATCTGCATCCATGCGTAGCACTCTTGCCCCTGGGAAAAGGCGTTTCACTTCATCCTCAATGGTTTGCGTACCAGCCTTAAAGGTCCCAATGTGCTTAGATCCACAGTGTGGACAAAGCTTTGTAAACTTCTCTTCATAGCCGCAATAATGACACACCAGCTGCCCATCTCGGTGAACATTCAAAGATACCGCACAATGCGGGCATTCCAAAGTCTTTCCGCAATCCCTGCAGGTTACCAGACCATAAGAGCCTCTGCGATTTAAAAATAGCATCATCTGCTCCTGTTTATTTAGTCGGTCCTCCATCATTTCCTGCAAAGCATTGGAGAATATTGATCGGTTTCCTTTATGCAATTCCTCACGTAAATCTACAATGTTTACCGTTGGGAGCTTAGCTGCGCCTGCGCGTTCTTTTAATTCATAGAAATGATATATTCCATTTTGTGCGCGGTAAAAGGCTTCCACGGACGGTGTCGCAGAGCCAAGAACAACCTTTCCCCGATACAATTTTGCCAGGGCTATTGCAGTTTCTCTGGCATGATATTTAGGCACCTGATCTCCCTGATAAGCGCCTTCATGTTCCTCATCAATAATCACCAATCCAAGATTTTGGAATGGCGTAAACAATGCGGAACGCGGACCTATCATCACTTTGATTTTACCAACCCTCGCCAGGTCAAAGCGGTCATATTTTTCCCCTTTGGAAAGTCTGGAATGAATAATGGATACCTGATTGCCAAAGCGTTCATAAAAGCGCATCA
>JAZUHV010000145.1:0-5062 GCA_045641925.1 Butyrivibrio sp. | reverse complement strand
TGCTGACCACCGGAGAGCTGTGCCGGATAGGAATTTGCCTTATCCGGAAGTCCTACAATTTCCAAAAGCTCCTTTGCACGCTTTTTTGCATCTGCGCCCTTCATACCTTCCAGTTCCAATGGGAAGCAGATATTCTTTAGGCAGGTTCTCTGCATCAAAAGATTAAAGCTCTGAAAAATCATTGTAACCTTGCGGCGTACCTTACGCAGTTCCTTTTCCGAAAGCGCACCGATGTCGGTTCCGTCAATAACAACCTGGCCCTCGGTCGGACGCTCTAACATATTAATACATCTAACCAGCGTGGACTTTCCTGCACCACTCATACCGATAATTCCATAGATATCCCCATTATGAATGGTCAGATTCACATCTGTTAATGCCTCTACCGGTCCATCCGCTGTCTGAAATTTTTTAGAAAGATTCTTGATTTCAATCATGCTTTTTATCAGGGCTGTCAGAGCCCACCTTTTCTTTATTTTAATGGCTGAACTTACTTCTGCCTCGGTTTCCATTATACGCATTTAGTCGGCGCAAATTCAAGATTTGTGCCGACTAATTGTTGTTTAGGACTTCCCGGCAAGCGCTGCCGCCGACCGGATTGTTTTTCATTCAATTTACCGGATTTCAAATGATTACTTTAATGCATCCAATGAGGTCTGCTTTCCACCGTAAAGACCCATTGGCTCTACATGGATACCTGCTGCAGATACTAAGTGCGTACCATTTTCAGCATTGAAATCATCCAAATATGGAACATGCTGGAAGTAGTTTGCATATACCTCACCGCTCTCAACTACATTGTTAGGAATAACATAATCCGCATATTCCTGAATGTCTAAGGTGATGTTCTTTTCTGCAAGGATTTCAGCGGCAACCTTTAATACCTCAGCGTGTGGAGTAGGAGAAGCTGCTACAGAAATCTTGGTGCCTGCTAAAGCATCGTAGTCAACAGATGCATCGAAGCCATCAGTGGTTGGGTTTGCAACGGCAATTACGGCGCCATCATACTTCTCCGTAATGAAATCTGCTACCTTCTGGCTTGCTAATGCTGCTGCCAATGCCTTGGTCTCGTCCTTATCCTTATTGTCCTGATGAACAACTAAGATGTTTACATAATTAGAAGCGGAATCTTCGATTGCTAAAGAATCCTTAACTGGATTCTTACCAGCTTCAATTGCGTAGTTACTATTGATGACTGCATAATCAACATCCTTTAATACGTTAGGAATATTTGCTGCTTCCACTTCCTGGAACTTAATATTATGTGGATTTTCCTTAATGTTGGTAATGGTAGCAGTAATGCCTGCACCGTCCTCCAGTTTGATCAATCCCTGCTTCTCTAATAAAAGAAGGGCTCTTGCTTCATTGGTGGTGTCATTTGGAATGGCAATGGTAATCTGCTTGGATCCACTGTTTGCGCATCCTGCGAGAGATGCTACAACTGCTACTGCGGCAAGTACGCCGGCTACTGCTTTAATAAAATTCTTCTTTCTCATAATCTTTATCCTCTTTTCTCTTTTTCTTTTTTCTTAGTTTGCAAATGCCCTTCGCGAAAAGTCATTTGCGAGTGTTCCTTGGAATGACCTTATGTTAACGCGCATGATGGTTCTTGTCCAATTCATAAAAGTTTCATCTCGTTATAGTTTTAAGCTATAACAATGTCAGGAACAAGTTCACTTAGGAAACTAGTTTTCAAAAAATAGTTTCTATTTTTATTGAAAACACTTTATATTTAATTTATAATTAGTTTATGGATTTTTTATAATTTGTCTCACAAATTAGCAAAATCAATTACGAAAAGGGGGATTGTAGGAATTATGTTATTCCAAATCTATGGCAGCACATCTGCCACACAGTTACTTGGCTGGGTTCTCGTATTTGCAGGCTTAATCCTGTTGAATGAAATTGCCCGCCGCACCAAGTTCGGTGGTTTCGGTATTTTTATCGGTGTCACTGGCTTGTTAACTGTCTATTTCATCCTTGCACACTGTGGTTTATTCGGTGGCAAAGACAACTGGACAGTCAAGTATATGGATGGTTGGTTCCATTACTTTAAGCTTTATGCAGCCGTAACCGGTTGTATCGGCTTTATGTTAATTAAGTACGAAATCGGCATTGGTAAGAAAAAATGGTTTAAGCCATTCCCATTCTTAATCGTTGCCGCCAACATCTTAATTGCTGTTGTATCTGACTTAGAATCCGCATTAAAGGGCTTCCAGGCCGCAGGCAACTTGGCTGGTGGTTGGTGGGTATCCAATGAAGGCGTATTCTTATATGGTGGTTGGTGGAACATCGCCAATGCACTTGCTGGTGTTCTGAACATCTTCTGTATGACCAGCTGGTGGAACGTATACTCTTCTAATGATAAGAATCGTTCCGATATGCTCTGGCCGGATATGACCATCTGGTTCATCGTTGCTTACGATCTTTGGAACTTCCAGTACACCTATGCAAACCTTCCAACGCATTCCTGGTATTGCGGTTTCGCATTGCTTCTTGCTCCAACCTTTGCAAATGCACTTTGGAACAAGGGCGGTTGGATTCAGAATCGTGCAAATACCCTGGGCATCTGGTGTATGTTCGCGCAGGCAGTTCCTGTATTCCAGTTATGCAAGACCTTCTCCGTATTACCTTCTTTATACGCAGGTGCCGGAGACCTTTGTGCATTGGATTTGTACGATAAGGCAATTGCATTATTCAACGCAAATGCAAGCTCTGCAGATGTAGCTGCTGCTATCACAGAATTCCACATCACCGCAAATCCTGTTCCACAGGGCGTGGTTTCCTTATTGGCACTCGGTGCTAACGTTGTTTGTATCGCAGTCATTATCAAGCGTGCAAAGAAGATGCATATCAACCCATACAAGAGTGATGTCTGGGTAGGAACCAAGGATTTCGAAGAGGCTTCTGCAAGAATTGCAAAGGCAGAATAAATTTATTTCCTTGTAACAAAAAAGGAGTGTGTGCATAGAAAATGCACACGCTCCTTTTCTTTATCCTTCGGTCGACACTTTTGACTCCTCATCTGGAAGGACGAATTCAAAGTCAGGCCCGATTTTCCAGAATTCATCATTAATTCCAAACAGGAAATCCGAAGACTTCTCTGGTAGGAAAATTTCTACAATAAATTTACACAACCACCGATTTACAAATACTTGCATTACGTCCAGCCCTAGAGCATAATAATAACTAGGTTAGAAATGGGGCGTCTAACTTAATTAACAACGTATTTTTCTCAAGAAAAGATATGAAGAATGAATAACATTATTAAAAAAATGGCTTTAGTAACAATACTTACTATAGTTGTTGTATGTGCTGTAGGTTGCAACCCTAGTTCCGCAACCTCTGCAACTGCCACAGCCGGCAAATCCTCCATTTATGTCCACATAATTGACAAAATTATGTCGTGTAAAAATGTGGACTTCTTTGACGAACTATCCAATCAAAAAATTACTGGATATAATGAAAAGAATGTTTCTGTTATAAGCTCATTTGACTCAAAAACAATTATTTTTGTTGACAAAACAGCTGACCATGCTTTTTGTGTTAGCACAAAGTTCTCCTCTGCGCCGAGGGAGTTTACCTTGTATACCAATAGTGACAAAACCCAAGGAGTTGTGTACACATTAACGGTGAATTGATTATGAAAATAAAAAAATTTATACCAATTACAATCGGGCTATTATTGGCTGGCGCCATCCTGTTTTTAATCTTTCGTTTCCTTGTTGTAGGAAGCAGTTCGCCGGCAAACGGAACATATAAAATAGTGGATAATGAGAACCATTCTGAGGCACTCTTAATTATTAACGGGGATTCCCTACAGTTCAAAAATATTGACCTAAATAGTATATTTCGGGAATCGCAAGTCCAACTGTATGATTACCTTTCGGCAAGCGGAACCGTCGTTCCTTTGTCCAAGGAAGAATTAGAAAAGAAATCAGACCTTAATGAAACTTTTGTCACGAATCCATACACTATAACAGAAAAACCCATCAAAATAGGGACGTTTACATATCGTTATGTTCTTGTTGATGAAATTTATCTATTCGGACTCATTATTGAATATGATGCCTTTCATAAATCCATTGAGGCTTATATGAGTTCCGGCGAGGTTCTCAATTTCAAGCGTTAGTTTATCTCACCATATACGCCCCACCCGGTGGGATTATAGGAAAATTGTCATGATTGATATTAGAAATGTTACGAAAGAATTTCAAACCCCCTCCGGATTAATTCGCCCTCTCAACAATATAAATTTAAAAATTAATATGGGAGAATTTATCAGCTTGACCGGTCGCTCCGGAAGCGGGAAAACAACGTTATTAAATATTTTGGGTGGAATTATCAAACCAACCTCCGGAAATGTCATTATCGATGGTTTGCATCTGGAATCCATGTCAGAAGATTCCTGTGCCGAATATCGCGAGAAGCTGACCGGATTTATTTTTCAGGATTATTTTTTGGAAAATAACTTCAATGTATATTCCAATATAGAGATTGCGCTTATGATTAACGGCACGCCTGTTCCTCAAAGAAAGGACATCATTGAAAACGTGTTAAACGAGGTTGGATTATGGGACAAGCGAGAAATATCCGTAAGAAAATTATCCGGCGGAGAAAGGCAACGAGTCAGTATTGCACGTGCCCTTGCAAAGAATTCCAAATACATTTTTGCCGATGAGCCTTGCGGGAATTTAGATATAGAAAACACTAAAATTGTTTTGCAGCTGCTTCGTAAAGCCTGCGATCAGTCAAAAACGGTAATTATGGTAACACACAGTCAAGAGGATGCGGCAGCTTCTGATCGCATATATAAAATACAAAATGGTTACATTATCGAATAAAAATATCAATACGCTTTCAAATATGGAGTTTAAAATCAATCCCCATAGTCGTTCTATTATTATCGCTATTACTGCAATCTCTCTTGCAGTACATGCTTTTATTATTTTACTCTCTTATAGAATGGATACCCTTGTAGATTTGTATAATGATTCTGCCAACCATCCATATGTTTTTTCTCTTGTAGGCTTTTCAGACAATGATACAAAATGGTTGGAAT